>JAKLGN010000001.1 GCA_022710665.1 Methanoregula sp.
CCTGGGATGTGACGTACCTGCAGAACATCCTCCTGATCCGGGAGTATTCCTATGACGAGAACAAAGTCAAGGAGTACTTCCCCGTTGACGGCACCATTGACGGCATCTTCCGGATCTACGGGGAGCTCTTCGGCATCCGGTTTACCGAAGTTGCGGGCGCAGACGTCTGGTCGCCGGATGTCCGGCTCTACCGGGTTACGAACCTGTCCGACGGCGCCACGGTCGGCTACCTGTACCTCGACCTCTACCCGCGGGAGGGCAAGTACGGGCACTTCGCCACGTTCCCGGTCATCAGCGGGCGGATGAAGGAGGGGACGTGGTCGGTGCCGGTAACGGCGATCGTCGGGAATTTCCCCGCCCCTGCGGACAACCGGCCCGGCCTCCTGACCATCGACGATGTCGGGACCGTCTTCCACGAGGGGGGGCACGCCATGCACAACCTCCTCACCACGGTTCCGTACGGGACCCAGTCCGGGTTCAACACGGAGTGGGACTTTGTCGAGACGCCGTCCCAGACCCTCGAGGAATGGACGTACGATCCCGAGGTGCTCACCGCGCTCTCGGGCCATTATGCCAACACGTCGCAGAAGATCCCGCCGGATCTCCGCGACCGGGTGATCGCCGCCCGGGACGTCGGCGCGGGGTACCTCTACGGCACCATGCTCGCAAAGACCCTCGAGGACATGGAATTCCACATGGCGGATGCCCCGCCGGACACGCAGGCGGCCTACGCGCGGCTCTATCACGAGATGACGGGTCTCGAGCAACCTTCGGAGGTTCACCAGCCCGCATCCTTCGGTCACCTCATGGGAGGGTACGATGCGGGGTACTACAGCTACCTCTGGTCGAAGGTCTACGCGCTCGAGATCACCGACACGTTCAAACGGGACGGGATGACGAACCGGACCACGGGGATGCGGTTCCGGCAGGAGATCCTCGCGCAGGGCAATATCCAGGACGGCAACGTCCTTTTGAAGAACTTCCTTGGAAGGGAGCCGGGGATGGATGCGTTCTACCATCGGCTTGGGATCGAACCGGCGCCGGGTGCCGGAAGGTCATCCTAATTTTTCTCTGGACCGGTCCTTACGGTACCGGTTGCAACCGTATCGGGCTGCTTTTTTTGGGAAGGTGAAAAGACCGATTATTTCTGTTCCCGGGGCAATGCCGGTACTGGCCGGGCCCGATTGAGCTGGACCGGTTCGGGAGTAGTACGGCCCCGCCGCCATCATCCCCGCTGTCGTGAAATCATCAGGTGGGAATATCCACGATATGATTAATAATTTAATCAAAATGATAAATTTAATAAACAAAAAGCGAGAAATAATAAACGTGAGGAATACGAATGATAGCAAAACCCGAATGGTTTGAGCAAAGGAAATACTCCGGATGGGGGGTAACGCCACGAAGCTGGCAGGGCTGGGCCTATACCCTGGCAGTTCTTGTACTGCTGGTGATCTTCCTGTCGATACCGGACCTGGATTCCCAGGTCAGGACCGCAGGAACTGTTTTATGGGTGGCATTTGTAGTACTGGATATCCTGCCTGTCATGGTGGCAGCGAAGAAGGACGAGCGGGAATATAAAAACGAAGCGATTGCGGAGCGGAATGCGTCGTGGTTTATGGTCATGGTCCTGGTGATTGGAATACTGTATGAACTCATTATCAGCGGCCTGAGCCATGAACTTTCCATAAACTGGTTCATGGTCCTTGCACTCTTCGGGGGAGCCATCGTCAAAGGGGTTTCAAATTACCGCATGGACCAAAAAGGGTGCTGATATCATGACTGCGGCAGGATGCCCGGTGGAACCTGAAGATGAAGACCAGGATCAAGGAATTGCGGGCACGGTATAACCTTACCCAGCAGGATCTTGCCGATAAAGTCGGAGTCTCCCGCATGACCATCGTGTTTCTGGAAAAAGGGACCTACAATCCTTCGCTGAAACTTGCCTGCCGGACCGCACGTGCGCTGAATACCACGATCGAAGATCTCTTCAGCTGCGATGAGGACGATGAGGATTAACCTCCCGGTTCAGATCCCGTCCCCCGGATCGCGGGAATCTCCTGCAGAATTGCATATCCGTATGATTCCCGCCGGAACCCTACCGGTTTCCCGTGAAAACCGGGCTCCACCCAAGGCACAGCACGAGGAATTACCCTTATAGCTTCTCACTCATGATTGTCATGGTTCATGATTCATTATCCCTGCCAATACAGTTTATTCCCCTGCGGGAGACTGAGCTTCTTCGGATCAATGAACTCTCAAATATTCCGGAGATAGCGGAACATTTCGAAACTATCCCACCAGTCCCCATGGAAACAACGAATGCGTTGTGGTCATACATCCAGGCCGGCGTCATGTCCCTCTGGGGCATTCATGCAGATGGCCGGATCATCGGCGGTGCCGGGTTTTACGCACAGCCCCCGGGAACCCGGCTTTCCCATGCAGCGACTTTTTTCCTCTATATCGAACCCCCCTTCTGGGGACAGGGGATCGGTACCCGGGCCCTCCGGTTTCTGGAAAACGAAGCCCGCGGCCGGGGATATCTCCGCATGGAGTGCATGGTGGCAGTCACAAATCCCGGGGCCATCAGGCTGTACCAGCGGCTGGGCTATGAAAAGGAGGGTGTGAAAAAGCAGGCGTTCCGGCTGAAGGATTCTTACGAGGACCTGGTAATAATGGGCAAAATTTTCCCACTCCAGGACCTGTGATCCTGCCTGGCAACTGCCAGTGTCCGGAATGAGCGCATCATCGTCCCGCCCGGGACAGCGGAAGAGCTGTGTACGAACGGGCTTTATCGCTGAAGGAATCCTGAAGAAAAATGCGAGTGTGACAGCCCCGGCCCAGTGTCTGCAAGTGTGGGCGTGAACGCTGTCAGCAACGATCCTTCAATTTCAGAAAATATGAAGCTTATGCGATGCCTGACAATCAGGAGGATTTATCTGCTGGCAGAGGTCCGGCCGCCGGGGACGGACCATGTTGGTATCGACGATGGGCGTGTCGGCGGTCCGTCCGGCTTGATCTCCAGAAAAAAACCTGAGATTGTCCCGGATTATGGTTTTCCGCTGATCAACCTGACACTCGCATCGCTGGTGAGAAGTGTCATCTGGTGGATTGCGATCCTGTTCAGCTTTACGAGTCGCTCTGACGGGGAAAGGGTGTCGCTGATAAAATGGGCGTTGAGGTTTTCCAGATATCGAACCTCACATGAGGCGAGATACGCAAAGAACATCAGCTCTTTGACTTTTGGAGAGGCAGACAAGTTGCGAGATTTCAGCAGAATCCCGGATGTTGCCATCCTTGTCCGGATTGGCGTCCCGCCATTCCTTTGCGGTGATGCCGAAAAGTGCCATGTTGAGAAGATCGGCTTCGGAAGCGTAGATCCGGTCGACCTGTACCTTCGTTAGTTCCGGGGGGATCAGGATCTCTTTTATTGCGTCGGTGTGGATCCGGTAATTGATCTTTGCGAGGTTGCGGCGGATGTCCCAGCCGAGCTGTTTTCTCTCTTCCTCTTTGAGCCGCTGGAACTCCTTGATGAGGTAGAGTATGAATTCAACAGAGATCCAAGAGGCGAACTCGAATGCGATGTCCTTGTGCGCAAATGTTCCCCCGTACCGCCCGGGCTTCGCGATGATGCCCCGGGCATTGGTTTTTTCAATCCATTGCCGGGCAGTCAGGATGAAACTGTGCAGCCCTGCCTGATTTCTAATCCCATCGAATTCGATGGGATTAAAATCCGGGTTGTTGAGCTGCTCCCAGATGCCGAGAAACTCAATCGTGTTCCGGTTCCGGAGCCAGTTCTGGATCAGGTAATCTGTCCGTTCAGGGTCCTTGTACCGGGCGATGTCCGTGATGCAGATGTAATCCTCATCATTCCGGGCAATTACCGCGACTTCCCTGTCAAGTACATTGATCTTCGTCATGTTTCCCCGCCAGCTCCCTGATGATTCCGGTCTGGTATTCTCCCTCTCTCCGGGGTGATGAAGAATACGGGGCGTGCGGGATGTGAAACTGTTCCGTGATCCGGGTATGGTAAAAGTCCGGCACCCTGTATTGGGAGGTCGTTGACTGTATCCTGATTATGGAATGGTTCCCGGTGATGATCCTGAACGGGATACCGGCTGCAGGGAGCCTGTCGAAAGCTGCGAAAACGGCGGGGCAGGCTTTGGCGGCGGGTTTGAGGGTGTTGAAGAATTATCTGATTGCAAGTCTTCCCGTCATTAACCCCTGCTTCCCCAGTTTTTTCAGATTTTAAAAATTTTCAGGTTCTTGCCGTCTTTTGTCGTCACATTCCCCGGATGATCAGCAGCGTAATGTCATCGGACTGGGGCATATCGCCCGTGAATTCACGGACGCCGGCAAGGATCCGCTCGAGGATCTCCCCGGCCGTGCGGTCCGCGGTCTTTCGGATGATCTCTTTGAGCCGGTCCTCCCCGAACATCTCTTCCTTTGCATTGATCGACTCCGTCACCCCGTCCGTGTACATGACAACGATATCGTCCGGGTTGATCGTAATTTTCCGGGAACCGTACTCCTTGTTCTCGACGGCACCCAGCACGATGCCCGTGGGGAGGAGTTCTTCGATGGACCCGTCACGGCACCGGTAGACCAGCGGGGCGTTATGGCCGGCATTGACATAGGTCAGGGTCCGGTCCGCATCCCGCAGGGTCCCGAAGAAGAGGGTGACGAACATCCCCGACTGCGAGTCCGGGGTGATGATGTTGTTGGCATCGAAGATCGCCGCGGCCGGGTCGCGGTGCCAGAGGGCATTGACCCGGACAACGATCCGGGACAACGCCATGAAGAGGGCGGCCGGCACGCCCTTGCCGGAGACGTCGGCGACGAGGAGGCCGAGCACCCCTTTCTCCACCATCATGATCTCGAAGGGGATGACGTCGAAGAAATCGCCCCCGACCTCCTTTGCCATGACGGTTTTGGCGGCGATTTCGAAGCCGGCGATCTGGGGGATCACCTCCGGCATGAAACTCTTCTGGATATCCGCGGCGATCTGGAGCTCGGCACTCGAGCGGGCGAGCCTGCCTTCCATCTCGCGGCGTTCGGTGATGTCCCGGATCGTCTCGATGGCGCCGATCACGTTTCCCTTCGGATCGTAGAGCGGGCTCGCCTTCGCCCAGAAGGAGCGTCCCCCCCGCCCGCGGAGGTTGGGGATGAACGTGTCCACGACGAGCGTGTCCCCCTCCTGCCGGATGTGGGAGTAGAACTTCGCAATATCGGTCTTTGGCATCAGGACGAAGTCGGCGAGCATGGGCCGGCGGTCGTTGTAGAACGGCAGGGCACATTCATGGTTGCCTTTCCCGATCATCTCCGCGGCGGGGATGCCTGTCAACTCCTCCATCGCCTTGTTCCAGGTGATGACCTCGCCGTTGAGGTTGATCGCGAGCGTGGCGTCGGGGAGGAAACTGATGATGTCGGCAAGGCTCCGCTGCGACCGGATGAGCTCCTGCTCGGCCCGCTTGCGGACGGTGATATCCCGGACGGTCTCGATCGCGCCGATCACGTTTCCCTGCGGGTCGTAGAGCGGGCTCGCCTTCGCCCAGAGAAACACCCCGCCCGGCCGGAAGTCCGGGAGGAAGATATCGACGACGAGCGTGTCGCCGGTCCGCTCGATGGAATCGTATTTTTCCCGGATCTCGGCCTCAGGGAGGAAGACGAGGTTTGCGAGGATCGGGCGGCGCTTCTTGTAGAACGGGATCCCGTACTCGTAATCGCCCTTCCCGAGCATCTCCTTTGCCGGCACCCCGGTCAGTTTCTCCATCGCGTTGTTCCAGGCAATGACCTTGCCGTCCTTGTCGATGACAATCGTCGCGTCGGGGAGAAAATCGATGATCTCCTCCAGCTCCCGGCGGGTCTTTGCCATCCCCTGCTCGGCCCGCTTCCGGGCGGTGATATCCCGGACGGTCTCGATCGCCCCGATCACGTTCCCCGCCGCATCGTACAGGGGACCTGCCTTCGCCCAGAGAAACACCCCGCCCGGCCGGAAGTCCGGGAGGAAGATATCGACAACGAGCGTGTCGCCGATGCGTTCGATGGAATCGTATTTTTCCCGGATCTCGGCCTCGGGAAGGAAGACGAGGTTCGCGAGGATCGGCCGGCGCTTCTTGTAGAACGGGATGCCGTACTCGTAATCGCCCTTGCCGAGCATGTCCTTTGCCGGCACCCCGGTCAGGGCCTCCATCGCCTTGTTCCACGCGATGACCTTGCCGTCCCGGTCGATGACGATGGTGGCATCGGGGAGGAAATCGAAGATCGCGTCTGCAAAATTCTGGGTGCTTGCGGCAAGGCGCTTCGGCATGGAGGGGAATATATTTTGGGGGGATATGAAGATTGGGAAATTGTTGGGGGAGCTAGCCGTAGGCTGGACCATTAAGACGATAGTGTTTTGGAAGTCTACGACAGAGATTTGACGTGAAATACGCTGAGGGCTATGTCGTGCCGGATATGCTTTCCTTCGGCCCGTATTCGGTTTGTCGGGCCGGCAGGGAATGACTCGGGACAGACATTCTCAAAGGCGATGTTTTTATGTGGGGGAGAGACTTGAGCGGTTTTTGAGGTCATTTGCTGTGATCGGGGCGCTGTGGGTGGTGCCGGTAAAGATTTACACCACGTGCATTTTTTTCAGGACGTAGCAGCCGGCGGTTCCGATTAAAGCCGTGAGGATAGCGAGAACATGATTTATACGGAACCATTCGGTAACGGGAATGAGGAAATAATTCAGAAAAATTTCCAACAGATCCGGGGAATTCTGGATCAGAGGTAAGACCGCTGCCGTAATCGTGAGAACAATGGATGCGAGTGTAAGGTAAATGATCGATGAAAACAGCCAGATGAATATGCCGGCGATGGCCGTGAGAAATGCCATGATGCCGAATACATCGTTCGACCCCATTTGATCTCTTATTGTTTTTCGACGGCATCAACTTTCTTAGGAAGCCGGATTCAATAAAAGAAGGTTCTGTAAAAAGTGAAGTGAATTATCGTCATGAAACGGAAGGATAACGGTTATTATAATCAGAGGTTAACTTTGAACCCCGACGAAAAAGTTACAGCAACAAAATAAATAATCTGAAGACTAATCTTGTTACTACCCAATCGTTATTGTGTGCAGAAAAGATGTAAGAATATATCAACAAACTTTATTTAGATAAGATGTGGATTAGGATTAGTGGATTAAATGATAATTAGAGAAAATATCATCACGTTTGATTCTTCTACAAGGTCAGATGTGTTATCATGTTTCGATAAATCCATCGATTCTAATGGATATATCGTTGAAAGGGACAGTCCCACACAGAAGGTGATTACACCTGACGGTGAAGATATTAAAATCGAAGAATTTGCCGGTATAAGGAAAGGTTCCGAGATCTTTCTCAAATCTGATCTCCCGACCTTGATCGAATTGGTAGATAAGCTCAATTAATATGTCTTTTTTGGATAAGCTGAAAGATTTTGTCAGCGCAAAATTCAATATCAATATCCATCACCTGATTAACGTCAATGTTCATGTGACACGGAACGATTCTTCGCGTCAGATTGAGTACCATGAAGCGGGAAGAACACTCACAATTAATGTGGAAAAATTCACTCCTGCCCAGTTAGATGAGTTCAGACCTCTCCTGAGAGGCGCGGTCGATGAAGATGATAAAATCATTTTGGAGAAAGAGTCTGAAGCTCTTTTAGAAGATATTGCATCGAAAGAGAGTGCCGGAGACACTACTGCACTTCTACATTTTTTCAAGGATAAAATCCCCAAAGAGGATTACTCTGCTCTGCGGGCCGCGTTATATGTCAGGAAGAGTTTCCAGGAGGGATCGAATAGCGATGTTGTCCACAAGTTACGGAATGATATCATCCGAAAATACTCCCGAAGGGGACGGAATATCAGCAACCTATGCAGCTCCGGGTATTTTGAGAAGATGATTAAACCGATTTATGAGGAGATGAAACGCTCCCCCGATTTCTCCCAGGAGGAGTTTCTGGAATACTATAATACCATAATTGAAGAAGAGGCGTTTGCTGTTTTTGTCTCCGGGGGTATGTCAACCGATGAAGTCCGACAGGAAGTTGAGAATAAGATTAAACGGAATTTGCGGTACGGGATCAGTCATGTGTCAATCCATGGGATAGGGAGAAATAACGTTGACACAATAAAGACGGTGATCTATGAATTGAAAGGACGCCATCCGATGATGAAAGTAACTATTTCTGAAAGCGATAATATCATTGCTGCAAAATTACGGTTTTAAAAATTAGATTATCTCATTCTCAACATTCTCTATCTTTTTTGGCTCAATGTAGGTAAAATCACACGTCAGTTGTTTTTCGAGGTTATCGAGTTTATCTTGATTCACATTCTCAGTTGCGATAAGAATATATTTGTCAATGGTTTCATTAATGCACCTTACGTTTTTAAAAATATCATCAATCTGGCTTGTATCCTTACATTCGATAGCAATTATTCGATTTTCTCTCAATAAACACACATCGACATCAAATTTACTCTTACCCTTGGCTAACAATAGACTGTGTTCCGGATTGAATTTTTCTAATTTCCTCCAGATATACCATTCAAACCAATAGCCATGCTTATTGACAATCAATTTGTTAATTTCGTCCTCTAAAAAGTAGATTGGAATTACATATCTAGTATTACCACAAGTCGGACATTTCAGATCTACATTGGAAATATCCTCAATGGAATTAAATGTGTTTTCACAGTGAATGCACGATAGTGCAATGTTTGATAAGAATAAACCAGATTTTTCGGATATTGCATTCAGATATCGAATCAAATCGCTTTTGGAAATCTCATAAACGGGATGAAATTGTATTGATTTATTATAAATTGTTCTTCGACAAGATGCACAATGTAAAGTGTCATTCACACTGATTCTAAAATTTTTCTCTGCCACATTCAAGGAGTAAATGTCCTTTTTACATGTGTTGCATCCAACGGAATAAATTATTGATGTATCGAGTTTCCCAAATTGGTCAATCATTTTAGAATATATCAGATCAGGATCAACGGCTTGTTCTCCCGTTTTGATTATCGCCCGGAATAATACTCTGAATGAAGGGTGAATCTGTAAAAAGTCAAAGAGATTTTTTGAAATTTTCGTTTTATGGAATGCTTCAATTGTTTCATACGTATTACTCTTTTTTGTGGTATAGCCTTTGGATTTAAAGAAGGCAACAAAATCCTGGTGCATTATAATCAACCAAGTGTTCTATAACCACACCGAGTGCAAATGTAAACCTGGACCATTCGAGAACGACCCGTGAGCGGATTCGTCATCTTCAATTTGCCAGATCTTCTCATCGATGACCTGCATATTGGACATTGTTTAGGCATTTTACTATCAGACAACTCTCACTCTTAGTCGCTATTATTAATTTCGTTATTTCGTATTCTGTTGCATCCCAAATCCTTTAACGTCCCTTAATTTCGTAGAGGGATACTATCAATCGTATCCATCCGCTTGATAGTGTCAGGATTCAGTGAGAGAATATAATCCAGGCTGACCGGCCGGTAGTTTGTCAGTTCCGCGCTGACATTGATTGTCTTCCTCTCGCCGTTGATGAAGGGGTACTCTTTCATATCGTTGTCATGCTTATGGCCATGGATTACCCAGCCGTCCCACGGTATGGGTAATTGTTTCCGGTCCGGATTATGGATAAGAAGAAATTGAAATCCCCGATGAGTTATGACGGCATAGTCCTGTGAATTCCTGACGTTTCCTTCGTGGTTTCCCCGGATATAATGGATCGTTCCGTTCAGCTTCGGGAGCCAGTACTCAGCTGGTCTTGCTCTGCGTCCGAATGTGAGATCTCCTAAAAAATAAACCGTATTCGAATCGTGGACTACATTGTTCCAGTTTTCAACAAGAACTGAATTCATCTCATCGACGTTTGAAGACAGAAATGGTCGAGCGCAATACCGGATGATATTTGCGTGATCGAGATGAAGGTCGCTGGTGAGGTAGACTGAATCGGTCTGTTCGTGATAGCCTTCCATTCCTTTCTGTATCCGGAAAAATCTGGAGGTCCGCTGCCATTCGGTTTTGTTTAAAGCATTGAGTCTCGGGAGGAGTCTGTGCTGGAGAAGATCATACTCACAGATAATCCGGGATTGATTGTTGAGGAACGTGATCCGCAGCGCAGCCATCGGCAGATAAAAATACGGCATGATGAAACCGTCAGAACCCGAATCTCCTGAATTCAGAAATTTGGAGATCCGATTGAAATCTGAATCGGATAATTTGTAGGCTAACGTTGAATGGAAAAGAAAATTTTTGTCATAATCAAATGGTTTGGTATCGGGAACGATGGAAAATAAATTTGCAGCCAATTCATCCCTGAACTGTTTGAGTGCGTCCGAAGGGATGATGTTGAAATAAATGACAAATCCTTTCTCACCCTTAATGGATTGCAGATCATCGATCGTGAAAGGCAGATACGAATATTTTCTGCAGATAGTTGTTAGCAAGGATTTCACTCTTTCAACCTGACCGCGGTCAGCGGAAAAAGTTCCATACAATGATATGTGCGGGACCCGGTGAACTTTTGAATCGGGAATTCGGCATTTGTCGCAAAAATTCGAAATCCAATTGGTGATCTTCCTTTTACCAGGACCGATCCGGATTTCGATAAGCATTTGATACTTTTTATCCAGTTTGGATCGATAAGAGTTTTGGAGATAGTCCAATTCGATCTCTCTATGGCGTGTTCTCGAAGAACGCGTTTCGCCTTCTTCTCACGAATCCGATCAGTTCTGCACCATCTACTCATCGTCTTGGAATATCGACACGATCGGTCAGTCCAGCCGAAAATAGCGTCGTTCATCTTGACTACGCTGTTTTCATTTTGATAAATCCATTATACTTTTTAGAAATTATTATAAAAACAATGGACTATGTATTTTTTATGGATGATATAGAACATGAAATCCAACAGAAACACCTGCAACATAAGGAAACTAGGTTGGGTGAGGGATGGACTCACATTCGTAGACCTGTGGAAAAAATATTACCCCCAATGCAAGCAAAGAATTCAAGTGACGTTTCAATTTATCTTGGTTCCACTTTGTTTAAAAATACTAATGGCGAGTTTTTCTTCCAGACAATAAAAGGTTATAAAGAATTATTATTCAAAATTGAAAAAATCGGATTAGATATCCTACCAACTTTTGATATCAATGACAATAATGGAAAATTAATGGCGAAATATCAAAGGAAATCATTCTATTATATAAAAAAAGGGATTGACGGACAAAAGAAATTTGAAATTAAGCGTAGCCCGAATTTGTTTAATTTACATGATAAAGATAGGAATATCGATCTTTTCACTGTCGTTATGGATAAAAAAGGACATCTCGTAGTAAAAGGAATTTTTTATTTCGGCTCTAATAAAATTGAAATTTCTGAAGACAAATTATCAATCAATGGAACTTCAATTATACATGCACAGAATAACACAGTGGATTGTCTTTACCAGGAAATTCTGATAACTCATGCAGGAATAAAAATTGGTTCAAAAGTATTCTGAAAACTAATTTTTATCACCATTGCCAGCGTATCCCTCTCAAAATACTCCAGCAACACTCTCCACTTCCTCTCAACTTCAGCCGGCTCCATCTTCCCCTGCGCCATCATCGCGAACGTAACCAAAGCATCGTCGCCATTCCCGCTCACAGCACCCTCTTCACGCCGGGCACAGCCCGGATCAGGTGTGTGAGCGTGAACGAGCAGGCGATCGCGAGCGGGAGGACGATGGCAAATTTTGCGAGCGACGGGATGACCGCGCCCGCCATGGCGAGCGCAAGGAGGATGACAACGACCGGGTGGATGACATAGACGGTATAGGAATCGCCGGCTATGGCATGGGTGACCGGCCCCTGCCCATTGAACCGCGCCGGCTGTACCGGCGGGACGAGGAACGGATTTCAAAAAAGTTTGAAAACCGGCTCCGGGATTATATCAGGCCCGGCCAGACCATTGGAGCATATCCTTGTGGCAGGCCATCCGGATCCAATGGTTCTGCCCGGGGATTCCAGGAGAAGAACAATGAACACTGTAAAACGTTCAGAGACACATACCTGTGCACCCCCCGTGGGGCTGCCCCCGATGAAAATCCATGCGGTCTACGATAAGAGATCCGATACGGCAATCGCAACAACCTCCTCCGGGGCCAGGATCCATCTGGCAATGACGGACGAACTGATCGCTGCCGGTAAGATTGCAGGAGCAATGGACACCTTCGTTTCAGCGCTCGCCGGCTGTGCGGTGCACGAGATCCTTGAGGTCATGGTCCAGAAAGACAAGATGCCGGTCAAGAACATTGAAGTGGACGTCAGCGGAATCCGAAGGCCGACCCCCCCGACCCTCTTTGACACCCTGCATGTCACCTTCACGCTGACCGGGGAAATTGATGATGACTATGCCGGTGAGGTGATCCATGACATTATGCGCAGGCGATGCCCTGTTGCAGCGACCTTTGGCAGGGCCTCGTACCTGACCTGGGAACACCGCATCATCTCCCCGCCGGCCGGAAGATGAAACCCGCATTTTTTTGGGTGCGGTAAGGTGCCGGTCGATGGCCGATCCGGTTATCGGTCCATTGCCGGTTTTTTTGCCGGTCACACCACACCTCTTTCCCCCCAAAGAATCTATCGTACCAAATGACATACCGTTCATGAAAGGCCACACCTATGGCGGGCAGTTCCTGGATCTTTGTCAAGGCAACCTGGAGAGGCGGGACGAAATTTGTCGTTGAGAACCGGGCAGGATATAAAAGCACGATCACCGCCCGCGTGCCGGAAGGCGAGACATCCCGCCATTTCTCACCGGTCGATGCATTCATCGCATCCCTTGCAGCCTGTGCAGGGACCAATGTTGTCCTGCTGCTGGAAGATGGCGGCATTCCCGTTCGTTCGTTCACGGTAAAAGCCGAATGTATTCTCGGATCGGGAGAACCCCGGTCGTTTGAAAAGATCCACCTCATCTTCCTTGTTAACGGGAATATGACGGACGCAACAGCACGGGATGCCATCACGCGTTCGATGACCCTCATTTGTCCCATTGCCGTCACGGTGGGCAGGGCTGCTGAAGTGACCTGGGAGCTGCAGGTCACGAAGGGGACAAAATCCTCAGGACGAAAGTGTCCGGATTAACAACCGGATATTCCCGGCAGCCTGGTTCCCGGCGAGCCGGTACGTTTTATGGCGCGACCGGTAATAGGACTCGAGGAGTCCCGCTTTTTTTAACACTCCCAGATTGTAGGAGAGGAGATTCTGCGGCTCCTTGAGGATATACATCAGCTCGAATACCGAATGATCTCTCTTTTCCAGGAGGAACAGGATCCTGATCCGCAGGGGATTTGCGATGATCTTCATCGTGTCAGCCAGATCATCAAATGCTGCCCGTGAAATGTCGCGGGTTTCGCGCTCAAGTTCATCCCGCCATTGTGATTCAAGGTCCCCGTCGGCAGGACAGCAGCCGGTGAAACTCATACCTGATAGTTCTCCCCGTTGCCAAGAAGTATTTTGCTTAACGGGTGTCTGCGGAGTACTCCGGCCTGTTCGATCGGTGTGTTCCCGGGTCTCATCCCATCTTCCCCTTCGGGCAAACTACCCTCGCCCCAAAAAGTGGGATTCCCTCCATTCCCAGCAACCGGAGTCCGATCTAAAAAACGATCGCCCGTCCAAAAGCGAATAAAAGCGATCATTTTAAAGGCAGAATTGCAGGAATCCCGCCAAAAGGGAACTGTATCGGACTCATCTGAAATCAGTGCACCGGAATTCCCCATTTTGCACGACCTTTTTTCTGAAAACCGGCTATCGGGCTGTCCGGTGGACAGGTTCCCCCGTCGGAGAATTGTGAAAGGGAGGGGCTCTGGCGCTCAGACAGGTACGGGTCTCGCCGGGGATTTGTCAGCCCCCCGTCCGACGCAATTTCACGTCGGAGCCCGTCGGAGAATTCCCCAATTTTCGGACAATAGCGGGCCAGCAGCCGTTTTCGGCATCCATGGTATGATCCCGGAAGCGATCGTGGCCCCAATTGAGGATACTTACGTCCCATTTTCTCCGTCGGAAAACTGCGAAAAAATGGTGAATTGGTGCCGCTTTTTCGGGAATTAGTGCCTCGGATCATGTCAGATACCCGGCCATCGCCGATCCCTTTCCGGAAGTCTCCGTCGGAGAGCGGCGCCCACCAGCATCCCCAAAAGATACACCTGAGCTGAGGCTCATGATGGTTCCATGGGAAGTTATGGTTTGGGATAATTCTGCCAAAGGAACCTGCGTCGGGGTGGTGATTGTTAACGAATCATACCTGGTAAAAAATGAATCAGGCGCGATCTCGTGCGAAAAACGATCTGCACAAAAAAGCGATTATATCATCAGGCAAATACCAATGGTGATCAGGAATTCCAATGAGTGCTGTCGAGCAGTACGTTGTTGACGAGAACGGCAATAAGGTCGCCGTCATTCTTCCGCTCACGGAGTACCAGCACCTGAAAGAAGATCTCCACGATCTTGCCATGGTTGCTGAGCGCCGGGACGAAGGTACCATAAGTCTTGATGAGCTGAAAAAGCGTGTGATGTGAATCCGGATCATGGGATCGTATTCGCTCAATATCAAAAAGAGCGTTGAAAAAGATCTCCGGAAAATTCCCAAAGACTTTCTTCCCGCCATTTTTGAGCAAATTGAACAACTCGCTGTTGATCCTCTGCCCCATGGATCCCACAAACTTGCGAGTGCCGAGAATCTTTACCGGATTCGTGTCGGTGATTATCGGGTAATCTATCAGGTACTTCAGGATCCCCGCGAAGTCACCGTCATTTTTATCCGGCACCGGAGCAGCGCCTACAGGGGATTGTAGATCAGGCCGTACACTCCTTTGCCACCGTCCCTTTCGCCACCTCATGCAACCGTACCACAGCTAAAGTATCCGTGATCTGCTGGAATTGACCATATCCGGAAAAATTTTTTATCGGGGTTATCCTGCCGCACATTTTTCTCCCTCTCACCGTATATCCCGATGAATTTTTTTCAGAACGTAAAATAAAAAACGAAATCTCTTTCGCAGATTATGGCGACCAGTTTTTATGAAATTCCGTCTGGAATCTGGCACAAGACCGGATCGTTCCCCAAAGCCCTGCCCCGATCCCCGGGAGGCCCGTTCATGACCGGGCCGGGAGCCGGCCGGGACGGGATGCGAACGGCGTTCACCCTCTCCGTCCTCACCGCGGTCGCTGCAGCCGTGCAGTCGTCAGGCGGCATCCTCTTCCCCGGCATCTACCGGGATAACGCCTGGGTCACGGCCACCTGGCACGGGACCGATGTCGTCACCCTTTTCATCGCGGTCCCGCTCCTGCTCATCGCGGTATATTACGCACAGCGGGGATCCTGCCGGGGCGAACTCCTCCGGATCGGGATGCTCTTCTATGTCCTGTACAACAACATGTACTACCTTTTCGGAACGGCCTACAACGGGTTCTTCCTCCTGTACCCGTTCATCTTCGTCCTTTCGGCCGGTGCGCTTGTGTCTGCCCTGCTCACGATCGATGCCGAGCGTATCGCGGCGCATTTCCGGCCCGGGGCACGGATGAAAGGGATCGCCGCGTGGATGTTCCTCCTCACCGCAATCCTCCTCGCCAACGCGCTCGGCGAATATATCCCATTCGTCCTCTCCGGGAAGGTACCGCAGGTCATTGCCGATACCGGACTGAATACCAGCCTGGTCGCGATCTGCGATCTCACCCTGTGGGTCCCCCTCCTTGTCCTTGGCTGTGCCTGGCTCCTCCGGTCACGCCCGTGGGGATACATCATCGCGGCACTGATCCTCATTTCGACCGGCATCTATTGCATCGGCCTTGCTGCAGCGACCTGGTACCAGGATCTTGCCGGAATCCCGGGCGTGATGGCTTCCATGCCCCTCTGGATCGCACTCGCGGCCGGAAGCCTCGTATCTTCCGCGGCCCTCCTCGCAGCCGTAAAAGAACCCGCGACCTGATGTGGGAATACCTCCCGGATCCGGCAGGAAATACACGAAAAAGCGATTCTATCATTGAGAGGAAACCTGCACAACCACGCTGAGGAGATCCCGGGCGGGACAAAAGCGGGAATCGGGCGGCAGCCACGCCCGGACAATTCTCCAATCCCGCCACTCATGCACCTCATCACCGGAAGACCGGATGAAAATACTTATTTCCCGCATCCATCCACACTTCGTGCATGCACATCATCCTCGGGGCAGCCGGGCAGGTCGGCTCGCAGGTTGTCCGAAATCTTCATCGGAATGGCGAACCCGTTACCGCCGTGATCCGAAACAAAGCATCGGCTGTGCCCTGTGACGGTATCGAAACCCGGGTTGCGGACCTGTCCGATGGGCCTGCCCTGAAAGAGATCTTCCGGGAGGGGCGGACGGTGTTCCTGCTGACGCCGGAAAATCCTTCGTCCGGCGATGTCATCGGGGGCACAAAAAAAATCCTCGCGAATTACCACGACGCGATCCGTGATTCCGGCATCAGGAAGATCGTGGGGCTCTCCTCGATGGGGGCACAGCACCCGGCAGGAACCGGAAACCTCGTCATGTCATACCTCCTGGAGCATGCATTTCCGGATATCCCCGTGCAACAGGTCTTCATCCGCCCCGCGTATTATTACAGCAACTGGCTGGGATTTGCCGCGATCGCACAGGAGACCGGTGTCCTGCCATCGTTCCTGCCGGTGAACCTGAAGATCCCGATGACGGCTCCGCCGGATGTTGCCGGGTTTATTGCATCGGTCCTGACGGATACCCGGAATACCGGGAACGGGACATTTGAGATTGCCGGGCCCACGCTGTACAGTCCTTCAGATGTTGCCATTGTCTTTGGCGAACTTTTCAAAAAACAGGTCACTGCACACCAGATCCCCCCTGAACAATGGAAGGAGTCGCTGCTTCGTGTGGGCTTTTCCGACAATGCGTCCGATAACCTGATCCTGATGACGCAGGCAGTGATCGATGGAAGAGCACGACCGGAATTTTCGGAAGAAAAAGTTATCCGGCTCCGGACATCCCTGAAGGAATTTTTGTCCGTAAAACTATAGGATCTCCTCGGACGGCGCCCTGTTGAAAAATTCCTGCCACCGTCGCTATCCTGCGTGAAAACCTGGTCCGAATCTTCCGGATCCCGATGGAAAATTGTTCCGTCCGCGATCGTTTTCGCGCAGATTTTTTTGGAGATCACCAGGAATTCCTTGTGAGTGTTGCCGGGCAGCAGCCGGCCCCGTGCGGAAGACGGATCATCCCACAAAAATGACATCGGGGAACTGGCGGAAATGCGGATCCCCGGTGACGACCTTTGCGTGGTTCACGCGGGCCGTCGCGTAGATGATCGCGTCCGCGATTCCCCCCTCTTTCATTCCCCTGCGAACCGCTCCGCCTGCCCGTGCAATCGCCAGATCGACCGGGACGAGACGGCTCCGGAGCCGGATCTTCTGGACGAAGAGATCCATCCGTTTCGCATCGTTCCCGAAGAACCGTTCCAGCTCCGCAACTGTCATCATGGACGTGATCTTCTGCTCGGGGCCTTCCATGAGATCGCGGACCGCGGCATTTCCCCGCCAGTACTCGACCCATGCCCAGGTATCGGGGACGAGGGTGATGCTAATCCTCTCCGCTGCACACGTACTCCTGCAGGTCGGAGAACACCCCGAGGTCCGAAGGGAGGTGCCGCTGCCGTTCCGTAACCAGGAACATGATCGCCTCGTCGTACGTCCGGAAGTTCTTCTCCTCGATGATCTGGTCGAGCCACTGCTTGGTCGATCGGAGGATCTGCACCGGTGCACGCGGCTCCCGCACGGGAATCTCCTGCGATGCCCGTCTCTTCTTTCCCCGCACAGGATCCGGGATCCCCTGCCCGCTTACTCCCCCAAAAAATGCTTTTGCCTTTGCCATACCTGATGTTTAATGTATACATTATACAATATAAACGCTTCCCGCCCGCTCTGATGACGTACCGCAGGCCGATTGTCTGCCCGGCGGGGAGACCGGGACCGTGAAGGACTGGTCCGAAAGGAGCGTTATGACCTGCGGGTAGAGGATATGGACGTGGAGGATTATCGCCACACACATCTGGGGAATTGTGGGGGGGTATAACCTGACATATTCCCGGAAAAATTATCCCGGAATAGGACAGACCGGAAAAGAGTTACCGGATCCCAAGGGGTTCCTCATCGGTGCCGAGGAAGTAGATCGCGTTTTTGGCGTACTCGACCGGCGTGTAATGGGAGCCGCAGTGCGAAAGCCCTTTGAACCGGACCAGCCACGACCCGTTGATCTGCCTGGCCATCCGGACCGAGACCGCGTCGGGAGTCAGCGGGTCGGCCGTGCCGACAACGAGCATGACATCCTTGCGAATGCCACGGAGATCGTCCCATGTCCCGTTCCAGACAAGGTTCGCCTGTGCTTCTGCCCGGAGACCGTACGTCTGGTTCGGATCGTTCGCGTCCTGCTCGAGGATCCCGTGCAGGAGCTGGCATTCGGGGACCCGCGCATCATAGGTGCTGGAGTCCAGGATCAGTTTCCTCACGCGTTCGGGATGATCGATGGCCAACTGCTGGGCGGTCGAAGACCCCATGGATTCCCCGTACACGTGCATGCTGTCGTACCCGAGCGCTTCAATGAGCCCTGCGGCATCGTCAGCGTACAGGTGAAGCGTGGGCGTCGCATTATCGGTGCTGCTGTACCCCATCCCCCGGTGGTCGTAGGCATAGACATGGTACTTCGAGGAGAGGATGCCAAGGAACGTCTCGTTCCACGAAGCCTGCAGGGGCGTCGCATTGGCAACCGTTCCGCCGAATCCCTCGATGAGCAGGATGGGCTGCCCGGATCCCCATTCCCAGTACGCCAGCCGGACGCCATTGACATCCTTGTACCGGACGGGTGTGGTGCTGATGGATACGGGCACCGGGTACGGGACTGCCGTACCCGGTGCCGGCGAAACGCCGGTAATCCTGTCGTTTTATGAAAGGTGTGGATTTGAAACGTCACACCGGGTAAAGATTTTTTTACCGATAATTACGACCACCCTATCTTCGAGGGCGATATACAATTTGTTGATATGATGTATCTTAAAAAGGATGTACAGGAAGAGCAGGAATGGAGTACGTCCCTTACACAAACGTCACAATCCCGATGAGGAGCAGGCCGGCAACACCGTAGATGAACGGCGTGTCCCAGGTATGCGGGGAATACGCCTCGGCAAGAGTCGTGGCAAGGGGGACCGTCAGGATTGCAGCCATGAACTGGGGGAACGTGAAGAGGTGACTGAAGGCAACGATACTCAGGATCCCGGCGAGCAGGACACACATGCTCCCCTCGAGCGACCGCTGGTAGATGGTATCGGAGAAGAGGGCCCGGACATTGTATTTATGGCGGCCGAACCTCACCCCGACGGGTTCGGCAAGCCCGTCCCCCAGCCCGTTGATCAGGAGCGGGATCATCGCAAGCGCCTCCAGGTGAACCGACGATAAGTACATCACCAGGGGAACGATGACAACGGCAGCTGCAATATACTGTGACGAGAGCCAGCGCAGGGTGTGGGGCCGGTCCTCGGGCCGGTCAAAACCGAGGAACATGGTCCGGATGATTCCGCTCCGCTCCCGGAACGGCTGGATAAAGATCACCAGCGTGCTGATGGCGATAATGAGCCCGAGCACTTTAGTTGCCGGCGATTTCTCGTACACAAACATGATGTCCAGGAAGATGGGCAGGAAGAAGATGGCGAAATGGTTGATCTTCCGGGTGTAATTCACTTTCACCCCCTGATTGAGAACCAGTTCGCCGGTGACGTAATAGAGGCCAAAACAGATCACCAGGAGAACGAACTGGTGGAGGAAAAATACCCGGTCAATTTCCATTGTGACACTGTATCCGGATGAAGACTATTTAATAAAAACGGGAAAAATCCCGGGGCTCCCAACCCCCCGCGGCCCCTTACCCGGGACCTGAGATCCTCAAACCACAGGGGTTTGAAGGGGCAGGTTCCGGAACAGGAATCGCGCTGGAAACACACGGAAGCGGCAAACCAATAAGAAGATCCCCCGCTGATTGTGCATACGGGAAATCGCATGGTAACCCTGACAAATGAAATCAAGGAATCGCTCGCAGCCACAAAGCTCGCGTTTTTTGCAACGTCGGCACACGACCGGACGCCGAACGTCGTCCCGATAGGGGCGTTCAAGGTCCTTAACGACACAACGCTGCTCATCTCGGACCAGTTCTTTAATAAGACACTCGCAAACATGAAGGAGAACAAAAAGGCAGCCATCTCATGGTGGGGGGAGAAAGGCGGCTTCCAGATCAAGGGCACGGTAACGATTCATACCGATGGCGATATCTGGGAGAAGGACGTGGCGTGGATGAAGGAACTCCGGCCTAACCTGAAACCGAAGGGGGCCGTGGTCATGAAGATCACGGATGTTTATGCCGTCGTCCCCGGGACGGAACCCGGGAAGAAAATCCTCTGATCCCCGGGGCGAACGGGCGATGAATTTACGGGTAACTGCACTCATTGCCGTCCTGCTTGGAGCAGGCACGCTCCTGCAGTATTTCATCTCACCGCTCGGCCTGCTGCTCACCCCGGACGTGATCACCGCGTTCTTCTGTCTCGGGATCATCCTCGTCCGGCCCCGGATTTATGAGGCGCTGGGAATCGGCATTGCCGGCAGTTTCCTCTCCATGCTGATCCCGGGTTCCATCCTGCCCTGGGCAAACCTGGTCAGCGGGCCGGCGGGTGCGTATGCATGTTATTATTTCTATGAAATCTTCCGGGGCGGAAGAACAGCTCCCCTTGGCACGACATTTGCCGCCACGCTCGTCAGCGGCTGTACCTTTGTTGCCGTTGCCACGGTCGTTCTCTCCGGAACGATCCTTTCCCGGTTTGGCAATTTCGGGGGGTTTTTCATGACATATCTCCCCATCGTTATCGGTACGGCAGTGCTGAATGCGGTCATCGTGCAGGCCCTTGTCTCCGTTTCCGGTCGGCAGTGATGCCAGACCGGGCAGCGGGAACAGGATCCCGGTCCTCATGTTTTCGCAGCGTGAAATCCTTCGAAGATGATCGCGTGCCCCGCATCTCCGCATTGTCTGGCCGTCCCCGGATCCCGGATCGTCCAGACAAGGAGCGGGAGCCGGAATATTCTCGCGACAAACCGTACCCATGCGTTGAGGTTCCGGTACTCGTAGGCAATAAAATCCGGCCTGCTGATGAGCGCGACAACCAGGTTTTTCAGGAAAAAACGCCGGGGGGCAGAAAGCCCCTTTCCGTGCAGCCCGCCGGAGATCTGGCCACGGATAAACGAGGGACGGTTGCGGCAGAACCATGCGAGGACCCGCGGATCGAACGAGGCGACGGCAAATTTCCCATAATACCGGTCGAGCAGGTGGCACAGGAGCTCTTCAAGCCTGCCGATACGGGGATGGGGTTTGATCTCGATGAGCAGCCCCACCCGGCCGTTGACAAAATCCAGAACGTCCGCCAGCGCCGGTATTTTTTCACTTGTTGCGCCCAGCGTCAGGGTGCGGATTTCCGCAAATGTGCAGTCCTCAAGGGTTTTATTGTACCCGGTCATGCGGACAAGGGTGTCATCGTGAAATACCACGAGGACCTCATCCTTTGTGGCATGAACATCCAGCTCAATGGTATACCCGTTCCGCACCGCTGCACGAAATGCTGCACAACTGTTTTCCGGTACCCCCGGGCCATGGTACCCGCGGTGGGCAACGGGAGTGGCGGGCAACCAGCTGAGATCCTTCATGGCACTTCCGGCTGAGCTGGATCTGTTGGTGTATTTGAATGATCCGGATCGGTATTCGCCTGCACACCCGTGGATTTCTCCCCCGGCCGCACGCAGGAACATCCGGTAGTGCAGGGAAAAAGCCGGGGTGCAGGGCCGGCGACTGCCCGGTCCGTCAGCTCCCGTTTCCTTCCGCCAGAGTGCTTCATCCCTGCCGCATCCCCCATGCAGGCATCGCCAGCCTTATCAGCACCACTGCCCATACCATCGTTGGTGGGTGGAAGCATATGGACCCGGTAAAGATCCCCAAAATGCCAAAAGCGGAGTATGACTCCCTGATCAAGCGCCAGAATGTATCACGCATTGCGTTTTGTGCGGGCGGAGCCCCTTACGTTGCCCCCTTTATGTACGTGTTCGATGGCAGGTACCTGTATTTTCTCTCCACGAAATACGGGAGAAAGATCGAGTATTTCAACAGCAACCCGAGAGTGTCCGTCGAGATAGAGGAATATGCCCCCGATCTCTCCTCGTTTACCTTTGTCAGCCTGCAGGGTTCCCTGGAAGAGGTGCAGGCGCCTGCACAGAAAAAGAAGGTCCGGAACCTCTTCGTCCAGATGATCAGGAACAGGAAGCTCTCGATGCGGGTGCTGAGTGCATTCGGTCATTCTCCGGTCGATCCGCCGGAAGCAATCGTCAATGAGGAACGATCGATGGTCTGGAAACTGGTGGGCGTAAAGGATATCGTTGCGCTGAAGAACGGGTAACCGTCCTCATTTTCTCTCCCGGCCTTTTGGCAATAAACCCCCTTTTAAGAGCTGCACCGTTCCATGAGGAAATATGCGCACGCTGATTGTCGTGATCGGTACCCTTGCGGTGATCCTGCTGCTCGCCCTGCTGCTCAGCCGGTTTTCTGCTGACACGATCCCGTATACCGTCACGGGAACGACCGGGGAGATCGAGTTCCGGCAGTACCCCGCGCTCGTGCTTGCCACGGTCGATACTGCTGATGACAATGAAGGATTCAGCCTGCTCTTCGACTACATCTCCGGCAGCAACAAACCCCGGGAGAAGATCCCGATGACCGCCCCCGTCATAACCGCGCAGAAAATTCCCATGACGGCCCCGGGGGTGTCCGATGCGGCATCGATGTCGTTTGTCCTGCCTGCCGGAACGACCCGGGAGGCAACCCCAGACCCGCTGGACAGCCGGGTCCGGATCGTGACGGTACCGGAACGGGAGATTGCCGTTATCCGATTTTCAGGATATGCACCACCGGAAGACGTGGAAGCGGCAACGTCGCGGTTGCAGGCAGGGCTGAAAACCTCCGGCATCGGTACAACCGGCCAACCGTTCCTGATGCGGTACGATTCCCCGTGGACGCCCGGGTTCCTGCGGCGGAACGAAGTGGCGATCGGGATCCGGCGGTAGCGTTCTGTCGCGCGCCCAAATTCTCCGGCGCGAAACAACCTGTGCATTCAGGAAAACAATACAAGGTGCACGAATGATCACTCAGACCTGAGGGGCAGCGGTCGGCGCCTGCGACACGCTGGAAGGCATCTCCGCGGCGCTTGGAGGTGAACCCCGCATGCGAGGGTATGCCCCGAGAACAATCCTTATCAGCATCCCGATCTCAGATTCACGATAGCCATACGGGAATCCTGAGACCATGAAACCGTTCCTGCCGGCACTTGTCTGCCTCCTCGTCCTGTTCCTGGCCGCAATCCCGGCACAGGCAGAAAACCCGACCGTCATTGTTGCCGACTATACCATCTCGCCTTCGGTCCTGCAGCCCGGCGATGTCGGGACCATCACGGCAGTGATCCGGAGCACCGCATCCTCCGCAACCTTATCGGAGAAGAGTGGTGTCCAGTCCGGCGGAGAATTTTCCAGCACGAAGAGCACGGACATCGGGGTCAATATCGAGAGCATCCGGCTGGACTCAAAGGACGTTGAGATCATCTCGGGCAACTACAAGCGCATCGGCGTGATCGGTCCCGGGCAGTCCATCCCCATAACGTTCCTGATCCGCGCCCCGGCACAGGACGGCATCTACTTCCCCGAGATCTGGATCGATGTCACGGGAGGCCAGAGCGTCCGCCAGCCCGTCCCGGTGAATGTCAACACCCAGATCGCCATCCTGAAAAAACCGGCTCTCACGGCGATCAAGACCGTCCCTGACGGCGTCAACCCCGGCGATGACCTCCACGCGCAGGTTATCCTGCAGAATGACGGGCTCTCCCGCGCCGACCAGATCACGGTCACGGTCAACAGCAGCAGCCCGTCCATTACCCAGAAGACCACCAGCACGTACCATATCGGCAGTCTCCTGAAAGGAGAGAATACGTCCCTTGATATGCTCTTCTCCACCGATAAGAGAACCCCCATCGGCCTCAACCGGGTCTACCTCACCATGACGTATGCAAACCCCGACGGGACGCTCGCCACCCAGACCGAGGTCCTCGCAGTCCACGTGAAGGGCAGGGCAAAGATCGGCATTGCGTCCGTCTCCATCGATCCGGTCCGGATCAAAAAAGGTGATGCCGTCTCGCTCATCATCCGGCTGGAGAACACCGGCACGGATAACGCCAACTCGGTCAAGGCGAGCATCGACCTCCCGATGAGCGGGGGAAAGGATGCGTACGTGGGAACGATCGAGCCCGACAACGATGCCCCTGCCGTTTTCTCCCTCCAGGCGGGAAACCCCGGCACGTACCCGTACACCCTGAGCGTGCGGTACGAGGATGACTACGGCGTACAGACCAGCAACGAGACCCTCCAGATGACCGTCAACGACGGGGACTCCACCGGGCTGATCGCAGCAGTAGTCGCAGGCCTGATCCTGTGTGCCGGCGGGTACTGGTTCTTCGTGCTCCGGAACAAGGGAAGCAGCGATGCTTGAGGAAGAGCAGGTTGCGTTTTTCCTCGCATCGCGCCTGATCACCCGGGGAAACAAGGGCACGATCCTCTTAACCATCATGATCATCGCGATGGTCTTTGTCAACCTTATCTTCCTCCCGTCCATCATCGCCGGCATCGTGGTGCTCTTCAACCAGCAGAACATCGATTACAGCTACGGGAACCTGGTCATCGAGCCCCGTGAGGATGAGCTCCTCATCACCCGTGTTACGGAGCTCCAGCAGAAGATCAACCGGATCCCCGGGGTTGTCGCCAGCACCCCGCGGTATTCCGGTGCAGCCACCATTGTTTATAAGGGAAAGTCCACGACACCGCTCCTTGTTGCAATCAATCCTGATGATGAAAAACAGGTGCTCAAGATCCATACCAGCATTGCCAGCGGGGATTACCTGAACGATGGCGATACCGGGCAGATTTTGATCGGCACTACCCTTGCCGGCAACAAAGACCAGAAGGTGGACCGGACGCCAACCCTCGGGGGCGTGGAGGTGGGAAAGACGGTTGAGGTCACCTTCCGGAACGGGGTGACCCGGCAGTACCGCATCAAGGGGATCATTGCATCCGGCCAGTTCAGTGTCGACTCCAGTGCCTTCATTCCGAGGAAAGAACTGGAATCGGTGCTCGGCACGACGGATGCGGCAAACCAGATCCTGGTGAAGACCGGAACGACCGGCACCGAGGATGCCATGCGGATCACCCTGATGCAGTACGGGGTTAAGGAAAGGATCTGGACCTGGCAGGACAAATCCGCCGATTTCTTAAAATCCATTGTCGGCAGCTTCGACATCATCAACGTCATCAGCACGATCGTCAGCCTCGTCATCGCGGTCGTGGTCATCTTCATTGTGCTTTTCATCAATACCGTGTACCGCAGGAAACAGATCGGGATCCTGCAGGCAATCGGGATTGACCGGTCCATCATCATCAAGTCCTACATCTTCCAGGCGCTGTTCATCTTTGCCAGCGGCACCCTTGCGGGATGCGCCCTGCTCTTCGTGCTGCTCCAGTACCTGACCGCTTCACCCCTCGTGTTTCCCGGGGGACCGGTAGCCCCGGTCCTTGAACCCGTGCTGCTCCTCCGGGCGATTGCCAGCCTGTTTATCGTGTCGCTGATCGCCGGCTTCCTGCCATCGTATCTGACCACGCGGGAGGACATCCTCTCGGCAATCCGGGGGTAACATGATCATCGGCAGCAACCTTGCAAAGGTTTACGGCAAAGGCAGTGTCGAGGTCCGGGCTCTGGACGGCGTGGACATCCGGATCCGGAAAGGGGAATTCGTGGGTATTACGGGCGCGAGCGGGAGCGGCAAGTCGACCCTGCTCCACCTGCTCGGGCTGCTGGACCGCCCGACCACCGGCAGCCTCGTGATCGATGGTGTGGAGGTCGCAACCTTAAGCGAGCGGGAGCGGACACTCTTCCGCCTGAACCGGCTCGGGTACGTCTTCCAGGACTATGCCCTTGTCCCCGAGCTGACCGCCGAAGAGAATATCTACCTGCCGTCCAAGGTGCGGGGCATGACCGCAAAGGAGTGTACCCGGGCGTGCCGGGACATCCTCGGCCTTGTCGGGCTCCGGGACCGGGTCAGCTTCTTACCCGGGGAACTTTCCGGCGGAGAGCAGCAGCGGGTCGCCATCGCCCGGGCGCTCATCAACAACCCCGCCATCATCCTTGCCGACGAACCCTGTGCGAACCTTGACACCCGGAATTCCACGATCATCCTCGACCTGATCCGGAAACTCAACCGGGAACTCAGCCAGACCGTGGTCATGGTCTCCCATGAGGAGTGGCACCGGAACTATTTCGACCGGGTGATCGTGATGCAGGACGGAAAGATCGTACCTGAGGGGGAGATCCCCGGAAAACCGTGACCAGTTCCCGGGTAAATTGCAGTCCCCGGGAGAGGCGCCCCCCCGGCACCAACCCCTGCCTACGGGGAATTTCACGGCGCTGGCATAACCGGGGGGCGGAGACTGCACCTTTATAGCCCGCTATTCCCTGATCGTCAAACCCGCTCGCCGGAAAATTGGGCTTCCCTCCGTTGTGCGGCAGCATAGGGGTACAAAAGAAAACGATCATAGCCCGAAGAACGCTTTTACGCCCTTCTCAAGCTCCAACTGCCCTTCGGGTAGTTTTCGTTCGTCCAAAAGCGGATAAAAGCGATCCTTTTCAAGGCAGATCTCGCAGGAATTGAGCCAAACGGGGACGGTATCTGGCGTAAGGAGAGGTGGGCCACCAGGACGGGCGGAGAGAAAAGTACCTTCGGGAGAGGGGAGGGGAGCGTCAGGAACACAATCAATACGGATACTCGCGGCTCTCCCTGAATGCGTACACGATGTTCATCGCGATCGCCCACCCGTTTTTCCCGTCCCCGGTTACTATCTCAATTTCCCGGACCGGTCCCTGCCGTAACCGTTCAGCGAGATCCCGGGAGATCGGTTGTGAGAGCTGCGTTTTTGTATCCGAAAGAATACTGAGCGGGTGTTCAATCGGATCCTCCATCGCACCGGAATCAAGGATTGCGTTCCGGTAGGCGTCCGCCCCCTCATCGGTCAGGGTGATGGTGACACTCCAGGGACCGTCGGTGACATACTGGTGGGGGTCCGTGATATTCTCGATCTTCGATGTCCCGAGGACTTTCGTGATGACCCCCGACGCATTGACGATCTGGATCGCGAACCGGGGGGAGTCGGTAGTACTCTGCCGGATCCTGGCAGTTTCTACACTCTTTGACAGTGAACCGGACACTTCACTGGCAATAAAAAATACAACGAGGATGAACAAGAGTATCCCGACGCACAGGATCGCCACGGTTACCACCTGTTTTTTCCGGGCCTGTCGCGCCCCCTCCTTCTCTGGCGGCAACAGCACGACAAGGATCCCCATGAGGAGGAGCAGGGCGATCAGGAATGGTTGTACAAGCCACAGGGCAACGATACCAAGGATGATGATGATCCAGAACAACCATCTGCCATTTCCGAGGTTCAGTGAGAATTTTTCATCAAGGTACCCGAGAAAAAAGAGGGGGATGTACAAGAGACCGATGATCGCAAACGTCACCATGATACTGGAAATCACATCGCCGGAAAAAAATACTGGAATTACTATTCCCGCCATCGCAGTTCCCCCAAAATCCTGTTTTTCGTTTGAGAGAATAAACCTGTCATCGGACTGTCTGTCGTGATCGCGCTTTTTTATCACAAGCTGGTGATCCCGGCACGTGCGCCCGCGCTGTGCAGCCCCGATCACCCCCGGGGTGGTGCAAACGGAAAAAATGCAGCAGAGGGACTTTTCAGCCTGAATTTCTCTTTTAATTGCTGAAATGATGATTTCTTAAAAAGAGAAAGCATATATTTAAATTAATGTTAAACCGAAAAATTTAATGGCACCCATTGCCATAGAACTTTTTTATAAAAAAATCATTAAGAAGGATTTTCATGGTTTTTCACCGGGATCTTCGTTCGCCTGCAACCGATCATGAAGACGGGACCGGACGAAGGTTTCCCGGCGAGGAACGGGAATACTGGCAATCGGAGGAAGACCGGTACCACGTCTGGGGAACCCTGGAACGCTACGAGGAAGCCCGGGAACGGAATGCCGAAACAACCCGTCGGATGCTCTCGATCTATTGCTCGTATAAAATTGCCGGAGTCCTGGCAGCCGATGCCGCGCTGAGCCTCCTTCTCTTCCCCCGCGAGTATTTTATTGTCGGGCTGATAGGGTCGAACTTTCTCGTTTTCGTCCTCGTACTCTCCTACTGCTATCATGCTTCGAAGACCCGGGTACGCCAGCAGATCCGGGAGCGGAATTCCGCGGTCCTGATCTCACCGGACAGTGCGTTGCGGCGCTCCTGACCTCCCGTACCCGGCATCGTTATGCAGGTTTCGGGAAGACCGGACATCGCCTGCCATGAATCCCTGCAGAAAAATCCCTGATGAGAGGCCTCTGCAGCAAACTTCGTACAGCTTTTTTCCCCGCGATCATCCTGTGCTTTCATTTCGGAATTTTTATGATAAACCGGCCAGATACGATGACTGATACCCGGAGCAGGAGGAATACAAATCCCGCATGAACTCGTGAAAACCGCGTACAGGAACCGGGACTTCTTCACCCTCTCCTGGCTCCTCATCATCATCATCTTCTTTCCGATCTTCGAGAAAAGTCCCGTAGGAAACATCCTCCTCGTCGTCCTCTTCTCCATGCTCCTCTTATCTGCGCTCTATTCCGTCTCCGACCACCCGCGCCAGGTCGCGATCGGCATCCTTCTCGCCATCCCGCTCCTGCTCCTCGCGTGGGCAAACGTGTTCACGCCCTCGCGGGACACGCTGATCGCTGAGGTGATGGCTACCGCGGTGTTCCTGACGTACATCCTGCTGGTCATCTTAAAACGGGTCTTTTCCGCACAAAAGGTCACGATGACCGAGATCTGCCGCGCCGTCAATGTCTACATCATGATCGCACTGGCGTTCGGCATGGTCTACCTCCTCATCCACTTCTTTATTCCCGGATCGTTCCAGTTCGAGTACGGGGAATGGACCCTGTCGGGGATCATCTACTTCAGTTTCGGGATCCTCACGATGGGGGGCGTCGGGGATATCGTCGCCACCGGCCCGCTCGCCCATTCTGTCGTGACGATTGAGATGATCGTCGGCGTCATGTACATGGCCGTGTTCATCGGGCTCCTCGTGAATGCCCACTATTCGACCCGCGCTTCAGACGGAAATTCCATCAACACGGCAGGAAAAGATCCGGAACCAGCGGATGTGCCGGCCCGCCTGTCGTACCTGCGATCCGGGGGCCCGCTTACCCTGATCGCCATCGGTGTCATGCTGAACCTTGCCACCTCGATCACCATGGTCGCCTTTGCGTTCCCCCTGTTCCTGGACACGTGGGGGACCTCGCTGGTGGTGATGACGGGCGGGTTCTGGGTCGGGGCGTGTGCCGGTATCATCTACAACCTGGTGATGGCCGGAACCTTCTGGGGCCTGCCGTCCGTTCTGTGGGCATCCAGCAGCATCCTTGTTGCAGGGCTCACGTACTTCTTCTGGACGCGGGGATGGGTCGACCTGAAGAAACCCTTCCGCCTCTTTGCCGCCGGCATCGTCACCGGCCTTGTCAACACGGCGCTCGTGATGGTGAATTTTACGCTGTTTGGCCTTTCCCCGGCCGAAGGACCGCGGGCGATCTCCCAGTTTCTTACGGGAATCATCGTCCATCCCCTCGCACGGGAAGTCGTATCCGAGGCCCTGATCGAGATCGCGGACAAGACGATCTCCTTAACCCTCGCCGCTGTCGTCGCGCTCCTCCTTTCCGATATCCTGCAGAAGTACCGGCCGGACAGGGGCGGATGATTGCCGGGTGCACCGTACTGCATTCGGGAAGGATCGGCAGGCGACGGAACTCCCGAAACCTCCGGCATGCCCTGTTTTATGAAAAGAAAGGATAATAACCCCCTCCCCCGTACGTACGTCCGGGGTTGAACCGTATCCGGAAACGCGCGCTGACGTTCCTTGTCATCCTCCTGTTATTTTCCATCACCCTCACTGCCGGCTGTAAAATTCCCCTTCCCATCGGGTACATCGCATCCGAAGTACTGCCAACGCCGACTCCCGCGCCGTATATCGAACCCGCACGCGTGGCAGCGGAGTTCGAGTTTATCCCGGAACCGGGATTCGTTGAACCGATCATCGTCGGGATCAACGGGACCATGAAGATGACCCTGCACAACACCGGGGGGTTACCGGCGCATGACATCATGTCCTGTGTTGCGATCGCTCCCCCGAACGGGACCTATGACATCATGTTGTCGGCATTTCCCCAGCCGTACTGTTTCCCGCGACGGGATATCGATCCGGGACAAACGATAACGCTGACACGAAACGAGACAATCTCCATGAGCCGCAGCACCTATGACCGTCTTGTGAACGGAGAGAAGTTGGACATCGAGGTCACGCTCTATGATTTCCTGATGCCCACACCGCAACAGTACCGGTAATTTTTCCGCAGGGGCGCAGATTTTTTCAGCAGGACAGGGACCTGCATGCCCGGCTTTTTCTCCTTGCAGATCAACCTGCACA
>JAKLGN010000010.1 GCA_022710665.1 Methanoregula sp.
CTCATCCAGCCTTTCTTCCATGAGTCCCGCCCGGCGGAGGTTTACCGTGAACGAGGAGAACGTTGCCTGCGAAAGATTCTGTGCGGGTTTTCGTCCCTTATGGTAATTTGCGACCGGATCACCGGGTTTCGGTTTCCTGGTCCGTGAACGGGTATAATATGGCCAGACCTGACTGTACAGGTACGGACGAGTTACCCATGGCATATCCGAAACCCCTTTTACCGCCTTGTTTTTACGGATGAGCACTGCAAGGATCGTCTGGTAGTTCGGATTCTCCATCACATCCCGTACCGGCTGGTCCGGCAGTGGGACACTCCGAGGTGTCTTCCCCTCGAACGCGGCATACACCTCTCCGCCAAGCCATGGCGCGAACGCAAAGAGCGCAAGGCAGAGTTCTTTGGATCCACCTGAAAGGTCAAACGTGAACCGGGCCCCGGGATGCCCGCGGTAGATTTTCGTAAGGATGGTAAGGACGGAAGGATAGACCGGTGAAAAAACTGTTTCACGGGAGAACGGAATTGAGAGTGACGCCGAGATCTCCTTTGCGGCATCGACCGCTTTTCGTGTTGCGAGATGCTTCCTGTCGATCTCTGCATTGGGTGTGAGATCGTAGACGTCGCTGTCTGCGATAACATACGTGCTGTTGATAGAGGGGAGCATCCGGAATATCGCCGGGTATGCAATAGGGATGTTTTCGCCGGCACTGATGATATGGATGTGTTCATCCGGTGGCATGGAAAAGGGTCAGGAGTGGTTGTTTAAATTGTTGTTAGTCGGAAGATCACCCGACAGGGCCACCCTGCTGAAAACCTGGCGGGATATATCCTACTTCCGCGCAATTGTCACATACCCCGAGTGACTTACTGACGTTGATGGTCGCGTCCCCCTCTTTGACCGGGTCATCTCCCGCTCGATCAGCTCGTGGGTGTGCACTTCCCTGAAGAGTGGCGTTGCAACATCGACAACGATCGCCATCTGTTCGAGGAAGGGTGTGTAGCAAGCGAGATACCCCCCGGACTTCAGGAGGGAGAACGCATGGGAAACGTGCTCATACTGAATCTGCATATCGAGGTGGACGACATCAAATGATCCTTCCGCATCAAGGAAGTCCTTTGCGATCGTTTCGATATTTTCCAGTTTCGCCTCTTTGATATTCTTGAGTGCGAGCGCCGAGAACTCCGGTCGGATCTCAAAGGTCTTTACACTCCGTGCTACGCCGCCAAAATAGATGGCCGCAATCCCGCTGCCGGTGCCGGCATCGAGTACATTGTCATTGTGGCTCATGCCGGTATATGCGATGACAAGACCGATGTCCTTGGGCAGCATTGGCGCCCCGGACCGCTTCCCGTAAGTAAAAAAATCGGTTGGCCTGGGGATGCGGATAACAAATTCCGAACCTTTGTGGGTGGTGATTATGTCCCCGCCGGACTTCCCGACCAGGGATTCCAGCTCGATCTGGCCTTTGTCGGTACCGAGCTTTCCCGGCCCCGCCTTTATGAAAAATTCCCTGCCTTCGCCGACGAGAAGGACCCGGTCTCCAGCTTCGATCATCACTGTGCAAGCCGCATGATCGCTTCTGCGATATCGCCTTTGGTCTCGACCAACGCTTCCCGTGCCTTTTCTTCAGGAACGTTGGCCTGAGCAGCAACCATGGTTACATCCTCTTTTGGGATATCAGGAGTGGCCTCGACAAAACGGGGCTGTCCCTGGATCTGGTACGTGGTGACGCCCTGCATGGTCATCGCCTGCACATCGGCCGAATCGAAGATATAATTCCCTTTGGGTGTCTTGATAACGATACTCTGAACGTCCTCAATCTGCTCGACATTCATGCCGAGCTTCTTCATCATCGCCTTCATCTGGCGCGGGTTGATATTTCCCGGAAGCATCTTTTTCACTACCCTGCCGTACTCTTACCGCTACTCCATAATTAAATGCAAGCATCTCTATGCCCGAAACGGCCGCAGCGCCGCAGGCAATAAGCCGGTCGCCTTCTGTCACAACCAGCACATCATCACCCGCGCGGATTGTGGAATCCGCGGCAACCACATGTTTTGCAAACGTGTTTTTGCCCTTTGCAACGAATTCTGATACATCCTCGCGGATCACAACACGGTAGGCAGGCACAGGCAGCACGGCCTGCAGCCGCTTTGCCCCCTCGATTGCAAGGGTCAGTCTACCATCGGAAGCCCTGACCGTGGCGAGACGAGTTCTCTCGAAAAGCACCTGCCGTATCCGGCCGGTCGTAGAGAGGATGAAGGTGCAGCCTTCCGGGAAAAGGCCGGGACCAATACCAGCACCGAACTGGTAGTCAGCGATGACCTGTACCCGCCGCAGCGAACTGTTCTCCGAGTATCCTGTTGACACGCTGTACAAACTCCTGTTCTGCTGTTTTCGGGATATACGCACCCGCCGCGATCCTGTGCCCGCCGCCGCCCCCACCATACTCGGCAGACGCCATGTTCAGCGCCTGCTGGAGGTCGACACCCCGTTCCACGACCCGCTCGTTCGTCCGCATCGAGACCTTGGTCAGGCTACGGTCCTCCGGTACCTCGCACATGATCAGGATCGGCTTGCTGCTGTTCAGTCTGGAGAGGGCCATGCCTGCTCCGATACCGACAATAGTATCCGGATATCGTCCGCCAACATGCAGCCACTGAAGGTTTTCCAGTTCCTTTACTCCCGTGTCGATGATGAACTGGAGAAGGTCCCTGATGATGGCGCGATGGTTGTTGAGCATGTGCTCGGCATCGCGGTAGGCAGATCCCCGGTCACCGCGGAGGATTGCCCCTCCTGTCTGCGGTTTCGACCATCTCCCGCAGGCGTTTAGCATGGTTGCATATTCCTGTGCATTCCGGAGCGGAGTGCGGGGTGTCTCAAACGGGAACCCGTAGGTTTCGGCAAGAAGCCGGTCGAGTTTCTGGCCGTTGGCCATCATCTGTTCGGCAAGGGCAGAGATGATCGTCCTTTTATCCTCAACGGGAATCTCCTCCCAGACGTACCAGCGACCGTCGGGTGCCTGCTGGCGGACACCGATCCTTTTCAAAAACTGGCGGGCTCCTTCCGGATTATTACTGATCCCTTTTATAAACGGATCGTCGTTGTAAGCCAGTGAGAGGTGCAGGGGACGGGTAGCCGTGCCATAGCAGTTGAGGTCCTTCCTTCGCACCTCCACCGACCCGTACCTGACGCCGTCCTCCACGATGATATCGCGGGCAGGGCCAACAAGCCCGCACTTCTCCCGTGCCATCATGTCGCCAACGTTACCGATCACTGCAAGACCGGCAAGGTCGGTATTCACGCCGTCCAATTCCTTTGCGACAAGATAGGAAACACCGGCTGCGCTCATCCGTGTATACCCGTATGGCAGACAATTGACCTGGGTATATGGTCTCTCGCACGGCTGGCTCACGTGATGGTCGATAATCAGGATCTCCTTTTCTGAAAATCCACGGTCGAGCATGAGGTTCTGTTGACCGGCTCCAAGATCAGAAAAGATCTTAAGAGAGGAATCAGCCGGAACCTGAGGCATGGTCAGCGGTTCGAGCTGCCGGACAAAAACGGACCGGACCGGTATCTCCATTCGGGAAATGGCCTGCGACAGGATAGCCTCGCAGGAGATGCCGTCCGCATCGATGTGGGAGATGATGGTTACTTCTTCTGCTGCCGCGATCTGCTCTGCGGCTGCCTTTACATCATCACAAAAACCCATTGCATATTATTAGGGAGTTCTTACAGATGAATTGTACGAACAATGCTTCCTGACAAGTTCGGGGAATTCGTAAAGACCGGGCCTGTGACCCCGGCCCGGATGCGGGTGATCGACGCCAACGCGATGGCACTTGGCGTGACTGAGCTCCAGCTGATGGAGAGCGCCGGGCGGGCGCTCGCGGAGCAGGTGCTCACGTTCAACCCGGAACGGGTGCTGGTGTTGTGCGGGACCGGGAACAACGGCGGGGACGGGATGGTTGCAGCCCGTTACCTCCAGCGCGGGATTGATACGAGCGTCTGCTACCTTGACCTCGGGAAGCGGAGCAAATCCTGCGAGCACAACCTCGCGACTCTCCGGCACGCGGCAGTCAGCCTCCACCCGTTCCAGAGCCGTGAAGATCTCGAAGCACTGACTACTGTCTTCGGGAATGCCGATGTCATCGTTGACGCCCTGCTTGGGACGGGTGGGCGAGGACCCGTTAAGGAGCCGCTTGCATCCTGCATCCGGATAGTGAACAGCTCGAAAGCGAAGGTTATAGCGGCGGATGTTCCTACCTTGGGGATGCGGACGGATCGAATTTGCGCATTCCACCGGGCTAAGACGGAAGGGGCGACCGTTGTCGATATCGGGATACCCCTTATGGCGGAATGCATGGCCGGTCCCGGTGACCTGACTCTCCTTCCCTCCCGCGGGAAAAAAGCCCATAAGGGGGCCGGCGGGGAGGTGCTGATCATAGGTGGAGGGCCGTACCAGGGCGCACCGTACCTTGCCGGCCTCGGCGCTCTGCGGGCAGGTGCGGATATTGTCCGGATCGCATCGCCGGTTTTTGAACCGATACCCGACCTGATCTATGAGAGGCTTGAGGGGAAATGGATCGGCATGGAACACACGGAGCGGTTGATAGTTCTCGCCGAACGTGCTGATGTGGTGGTCTGCGGGAACGGGCTCGGTACAGACAGCCAGGCTGCCGTGGAATCTGTTGCCCCGCACTGTAAAAAGGCGGTCTTTGATGCTGATGCCCTCCAGCTCCCCCTACCGGCAGCCTCAGGAGAAACAATCTATACCCCGCATGCCGGGGAATTTGCCCGAATTACCGGAACTGCCCTGCCGGACGATACTGTCGGCCGGGCACGGGCTGCGAGGAAGGCGGGTATCCGGGGCACCATTATCCTCAAAGGTCACACCGATATCATCACGGATGGCACCCGGGTCCGGTTCAACCGTTCGGGGGACCCGGCAATGACCGTTGGCGGGACCGGGGATGTGCTTTCCGGCGTTGCGGGCGCTCTCCTCTGCCACCTGCCGGCATTTGAGGCTGCCTGCATCGCCGCATATGTCTGCGGGAAGGCGGGAGAATCCGTTGCAGCGGAGCGGGGCAGCGGGATGCTGGCTTCGGATCTCGTAGACAGGATCCCGTCAGTGTTATTCAGGAAGGGATGATCGCATGGTACAATTCACGCATATACAGGACGACCGGGCACAGATGGTGGATATCAGCGGGAAGGGGGATGTGACCCGCGAGGCAACGGCAGCGGGGAAGATTTACCTGCGGCCGGAGACGCTCGCTGCCATCCGCGATGGGAAGGTTGTGAAAGGCAATGTCCTTGCCACGGCCCGCGTTGCCGCGACGCTGGCGGTCAAGAATACTGCCAATATCATACCGATGTGCCACCCCATCCCTATCAGCTCGATTGCTGTTGATTTTTCTGATGGCGACGGCTTCATCGAGGCGACTGTTGTCGTGAAGATGACCGGGAAGACGGGGGTGGAGATGGAGGCCCTTACTGGGGTCTCAGTTTCTTTGCTCACTATCTGGGACATGGTGAAGTCGGCTGAAAAGGATGCCAAGGGGCAGTACCCTGTTACCCGGATCACCGATATCCGCGTGGTGGAGAAGAAGAAGGGGAAGTGATTTTTATCTTTGATGGGGGCTGATACCCCCATACCCCCGGTTGTGATCTCTACGCGCAAAACGCCTCGTCGGGTTTTGTGCTACGCACTTACCTCGATCCGGAACTTGCGAGCCGCGACTGATGTCGGTGAAAGGTAATTGAGGGAGCCGCGAGGGTCCCATTGGGGCGTTGGCAGGCATCGCAAACGATTTGCGCTCAATAATATTTCACAATCTATTTCCCGCCACCCACGGACTTTTACTATAGCATGACTGCACGCCCGGATTTTTATGGATGCCAGAGAAGATCTGTTCGCATGGCGATTGGGTTGTGCCTCTTGGTTATGGCGTCGCTGCTGACGGCTGAGTGCACGACAACACCGGTCTCTGAAAACCAGACGGGAATTCACACGCCTTCTCGTGAAATTTCACCAACAATCACTTCCAAAGGGCTTTACAAAGTTACGATCACTCAACAAAATGGCAGCCGGTATGATCTCATCAGATTGGACTCGGATGTGTATAATCCTGGAGAAGTGATCGAATTTTCACTTCTGACCGACATAAAGGAAATCCAACCCTGCGAAGGAGATATCTTCTCGTTCCGGGTTTTTTTCAGGAGTCCTGATGGATCCTGGGAAGAGCTTCCCGGACCGTTCGAAGCGTACCACCCATACGTTGCTCCACAGCCCGCAAGTACTGCATATCCGGGTATGAGACCATCGGTTCCCGCATATCGGCTTGTCACTACCGGATGGTCCCCGGGGCATTACAAAATTCAGTCAGACTGCCTTCAGGCATCCCACGAATTTCTCCTGCGGAACCTGAGTTCTGGAAATACGGAAACAAGAAATTAATACAAAAAGTCGGACGCAGGATGATCACCCTTTTCAGTAACTATCCTTCGGGATGCCGTTGCCTGTATCCTTTATTACCTCCCGTATCCTAGTATATAGGCACACGGGATGCGTCCCGTATGAAAAGGAATGTAGCCCTCTTTGGGCCGAACCTTAGGTGATTACCATGGTAAAATCAATGTACGCCTTTGTCAGGGAGGCATGGAAGAGACCTGAAAAGTCAGAGGTTGGAGAACTCCTCTGGAACCGCATGCAGACATGGCGCCGCGAGGGCAGCGTTGTCCGGATCGAGCGCCCGACCCGTATCGATAGGGCTCGTGCCCTCGGCTACAAGGCCAAGCAGGGTATCGCTGTTGCACGCGTCCAGGTCCGCCGCGGCGGCCGCCGGGCATCCCGGTATGTCCGTGCTCGCCGGTCCGCACGCATGGGCAAGAACCGGCTCACTGCCGGCAAGAGCATCCAGCGGATCGCTGAGGAAAGGGCATCCAGGAAGTTCCCGAATATGGAGGTTCTCAACTCCTACTGGGTGGGACAGGACGGTAAGCTGAAATACTACGAAGTCATTCTCGTTGACGGCCACCACCCCTCTATCCGGGCAGACAGAAACCTTGCATGGATGGCTGACCCGGTCCACCGCGGCCGTGCCGAGCGCGGCAAGACTTCCGCCGGCCTGAAAGGCCGCGGGATGCTTTACCGGGGCAAAGGTACCGAGAAGACCCGCCCGAGTATCCGGTCGCATGCAAACCGGGGCAAATAACCTTATCTTTTTTTAACCGAAGTAACTCTCATGAAGATCACCGATGCCGCTGTCTTTCCGTACCCGTGCGGGGATACATCGGTGGGGCGGCTGGCGATCGAGGCAAAAACCCTTGGGTTCGACAGTCTTGTCGCGATAGATACACCGGCAGGTTCGTTTGATGGAGTGGAAATACTCTGTGGGATCATCCTCCCTGCAGCTTCAGTGCGGGACATAATCACGCGGGTAAAACGGTCCAAGGACTCAGCTACGGTTATCTCCGTTCTTGCCCGGGACAACGGTTTCAACCGGGCCGCGATCGGTCTGAAGGGGGTTCATATCCTCCGCGGTCTCCAGACCGCCGACAAGAACGCCTTCGACCATGTGACCGCGAAGATGGCGGCTGACAATGGTGTTGCGATTGATATTGACCTGTCCGCCCTTATCGCCGGACGGGGCATTGCCCGCCAGCGGGCAATCCAACGTTACCGGGATATCATGACTTTTGAACGGAGGTTTGAATTCCCGCTTACCCTTTCAACGTATGCCCGTTCGTACCTTGACCTGCGGGCTGTTCGCGAGATCACCGGCCTTGGCTCCCTCTTCGGCATGGATATCCCTGATGTGGAGAAGGCGCTCGGCACGGGGGGTCTCCTGACGGCTCCTTCGGTCCCTTCGGTCCGGGTGATAGCATGAGTCCCCGGCCGCCCACGCTGCGCGAGAACCGGCGCTACCTCCTGGTGAGGATTGAACCTGCAGGAATGGTCATCGACCAGAAGGAGCTCTACTACGCAGTCTCGGATGCGGTTACCTCTCTCTGGGGCGATGTCACGGCCGGGGCAATCACGCAGGCTGTTGTGGCCGCTGAGAGCGGGTATGTCATAGTCCGGTGCCTTCGGGGCACGGAGAAGGAACTTGCCGTTGCGCTCTCGACTGTAACTGCATGCCGGGATGTGCGCCTGACCCTGCGAATCGTAGCTGCTTCCGGCACGATCGAGGGTCTGCGCAAACGGATCCGTGCCCTAAAACCCGCCACGGAACCCTTTCTGGAGCCGGTTGCCGGATCTGTAGTAACCGGAGGTGCTGAAACCAGTGAGCTGGTTTTTGCCGGAAAAATCTACCTTGTGCTCTGCTGTAACGGTCAGAAGGTTGATGTGATTGAAAAGGGATTTAAAAATACACACCGATTGTTCTTAACAAGATGTGATATGGAGAAGTCTTAATGCAGCCACAATATCAGATGGGATATGACCGGGCAATCACCGTTTTTTCCCCGGACGGCCGGCTCTACCAGGTGGAGTATGCCCGTGAGGCAGTGAAGCGGGGCACAACCGCTGTTGGTATCAAGGCAAAGGACGGCGTTGTTTTAATCGTCGACAAGCGCGTCAGCTCCAAGCTCCTTGAGGCGTCATCCATCGAGAAGATCTTCAAGATCGATGAGCACATCGGGGTTGCTTCCTCGGGTCTTGTCGGTGATGCACGGGCGCTGGTCGATCGAGCACGGGTTGAGTGCCAGATCAACCGCGTTTCTTATGATGAACCAATCGAGGTGGAAGCCCTCTCAAAGAAGCTCTGTGACCACATGCAGTCCCTTACCCAGTACGGTGGCATCCGCCCCTATGGTACCGCCCTCCTTATTGCGGGAGTCAGTGACGGTGAGGTCCGGTTGTTTGAGACCGATCCTTCGGGAACGCTTCTTGAGTACAAGGCAACAGGAATCGGGATCGGCCGGCCAGCAGCCATGAAAGTCTTCGAGGAGGAATACAACCCGGAGACCGGGATCAAGGATGCAATCCCGCTGGGCCTCAAAGCTCTTCATTCCGCGACCGAGGGCAAATTTGATGTCGACCAGGTTGAAATTGGCGTTATCGAAAAGGCGAATCCTGTCTTCCGGAAGATGAGCCGGCAGGAGGTTGCTGCCTTCGTCGAACCGTTCAAACCGTGATCCCCTATGATCTCCCTTGACCTTGCGGTGGTGGCACGGCTCGAGAGTTATGGGGAACGTTTCGAGATCCTGGTCGACCCCAAGCAGGCAGCCTTTGTGCGACAAGGCCAGAAGATCAATATCGAGGATGTAGTCGCAGCGCTTAATGTCTTTGGTAATGCTTCGAAAGCCACTCGGGCTTCTGATGAATCTCTCGTTAAAGTCTTCCACACCACAGATTTCGATACCATTGCACGGCGGATCATCGAAAAGGGGGAGATCCACCTCACCGCGGAGCAGCGAAAGCAGATGATTGAGGAAAAGCGCCGCCAGGTGATCACGTTCATTGCCCGCAATGCAGTCAATCCCCAGACTGGTCACCCCCACCCTCCTGCCCGGATAGAAATGGCCATGGAGGAGGCGCGGGTCAATATCGACCCATTCAAACATCTTGACGAGCTGGTAAAGGAAACGGTCAAAGCCCTCCGCCCGATCCTTCCAATCCGGTTCGAGGAGTTGCGACTCGCAATCAAGATCCCTCCCGATTATGCTGCGAAGGCATACGGGGATATCGCAGCCGGATCGGTCATGGAGAAGGACGAATGGCAGAAGGATGGATCATGGGTCTGCGTTGTCCGGATTCCGGCTGGTATCCAGGGAGAGTTCTATGATCTCATCAACAAGCTCTCAAAAGGTGAAGGACAGGTCAAGATCCTCAATCAAGTATATTAATTCAGAGGACAAATAAAAGAAGACAGATCGGTGGATATCCATCATGGCAACCTCGACTCATAAAGCAAAAGGAAAAGTTACCGGAAGTTCAGGACGTTTCGGCTGCAGGTACGGGAGATTCGTGCGTAAGCGCGTGAACGATATGGAGAAAATATCGCATGGGTTGCACCGCTGTCCGAAGTGCGATATGGAATCCGTAGCGCGCAAGGGCACCGGCATCTGGGAATGCCGCAAATGCGGGTACAAGTTCGCCGGTGGTGCTTACCAGCCAACAACCCCAAGCATGAAGATTGCCCAGCGTGCAATCGATAGAACCGTTACAGAAAGCGTGAAATAACGGATCCGTTATGGCAAGTACCTACAAATGTGCACGATGCAAACAGAAAGTCGAGATTGATGTAAACGTACGCTGCCCTTATTGTGGCCATCGGATCCTTTTCAAGGAACGGGGCGCTGCGATCAAGGAACTCAAAGCCCGGTAAATTGGCATCAGTCCTCTCGAATACCATACTTTTATCATCCTTTTTACCCAATCCCCGCATGAGGAATTCCTTGCCGCAGCACGAAGCGTTGTTCCGGTTATCGACAGATTGTGCAGAACAGATTTACCGGGCGCTTGTCCCGGAACTGTCTGATGAAGTGAATCCCCGCTCTTCCACATGCTGCTGGCTCGAGAATACTACCACGCTCGTTCTGCTGGTGAGAGCAGATGACACGGCAGCACTCAGGGCAGCACTCAACATGTATCTCAGGCTCATCAATGTTGCAGAAGAGGTCCATGGACTCGTGAAAAAAATGCAGGGTCCGGCTGGCAGAATTTCCGGAACGGACTTCAATAATTATTAGTGTGCACCTCATCAGGGCACTCTCCGAGCAATACGGAGCAGGATGGGTTCGTAAAAAATGAAAAATAAATACGCTCATCCGCTGCGCGGGCTTCCCATCGGCGCGGTAGCATTCATCCTGCAATGTGTTTTTAAACCAAGGCCCATAAGCCAGTCCGTTGAATAACCCTTTTTATCAGATAACGCCGATATAGATACAGGATTTATCATGAACAATATCTCACCCAAAGTCCAGAACCAGCTCAGCATGCTTCAGCAGCTCCAGCAGCAGCTCCAGACCATCCTCCAGCAGAAAGCCCAGTACGAACTGGCAGTCCGCGAGGCAAAGCGTGCTCAGGAAGAGATCAGGGACTCTGCTGATGACGCTGTCATGTACATGAGTGTCGGTACTGTCATGATGCAGAAGAAGAAAGAGGTTGTGGAATCAAAACTGATCGAAAAGGTTGAGACCCTGGAGCTCCGTATAAAATCTCTCGAGAAACAGGAGAAGATGCTGCAGGGCAAGTTTGAGCAACTGCAGGCCCAGATCAAGGCGTCCATAGAAGGCAAAGGATCCCCTCAGGCTGCCTGATATTTTTAATAATCATTTCTGGATATAAACCAGTTACTGATCGTATTGGAATATACTACACCTGGAATGAATCACGTGGCACACTTCCTCGCCGTGGACCCGGCCCACCGGCTCCTGGTTATCAAGACTGCTGCCGACCATGCCTCCCGCGCGCACAAGGGGCAGTTCCGGAAAGACGAAAGAACACCCTACATCACCCACCCGGCAAGGGTGGCTGGTCTCGTTGGAACCCTCAACGGTTCACACGTTGCCATAATCGCTGCGTGGCTCCATGATGTGTACGAGGACTGCTCCCCTGACTGGATCCTGAAGACGGATAAGTTTATCGCAGATCTCCCGCTCTTATCCGATGAGAAGGCGGATATTTTCGCGATTGTCGATGCCCTGACCAAAAAGAACACCATTTCCGGCAAAGCCAACCGGCTTTCTGACAGCCTCAACCGGATTCTTGATGCCCCTCCGGAAGCAACCCTTGTCAAGCTCTGCGATCGAATTGACAACCTTCTTGACTCTGCGGGCCGGAACGGGGGTTTTTCCAAGCACTACCTTGCTTCCACCGATGAGCTTATCGAGACGCTCTCGGTGCGGGCTTCGTTCTACGGCTACGCTGAGGCTCTCAATATTCTGATTCAGATCAGGAATTCAGGCCTTAAAAAATTGTGAATTTTTTTATACCCGGTTAATCAGGTTCACCGCATTGACCAGTGCTTCGACTGATGAGAGCACAATATCGTCGCCACTCCCGCTGGCATCGAAAATCCTGCCGCGGTCGTCCTCGACCGCTATGGTCACGTGGCACATCGCATCCGACCCGCCCGAGATCGCCTCGATATTGAACTCTTTGAGCTGGAGTTTCGAAGGAGTAATCCCGAGGATGGCTTTGAGTGCTGCGTCCACAGGACCGTTACCCACCGCGGAGAAGACGTGCACCTTCCCGTTCACCTTCGCCTTGACGCTTGCTGTTGGGATGGCGTGGTTGCCGGTCATGATGGCGATGTCCTCAAGGTCGAATGCCTTGTTGTTGAGTTCGATACCCAATACGGTCTCGGCAATCTCGTAAAGGTCTGCGTCCGTCACCCGCTTGCCGCGGCTTGCTACGGCCTTCACTTTCTCGATGATCACATCTAACTGCGGGTCCGTGGGTTCTATGTGAACATCTGTCAGCATCTGCCGTACCGCGTGCCGGCCCACGTGCTTTCCGAGAGTCAGTCGACGGCGGTGACCCACCATCTCCGGTGTCATGATCCCCGGCTCAAACGTGGCTGAGTTCTTGATGACTCCGTGCGAGTGGATACCGCTCTCGTGTGAGAAGACGTTCTCTCCGACCACCGGCTGGATGGGCGGGATGCCGATGCCGCTGAACCGGGAGATGAGGCGGGAGGTCTCGACGAGCCTTGACTTTTCGATTCCCGTTTTTATGCGGTATATCGACTCCATAATCATTACGGTCTGCGCAAGGTCGGCGTTCCCGGCCCGTTCTCCAAGTCCGTTTACGGTCACCTGCACCTGCGAAGCGCCGGCCTCCACGGCGGTGATCGTATTCGCTACCGCGAGCCCGAAGTCGTTATGGCAGTGGACATCGATGGGGCACCGTACTTCCCTGTTGATGCGGGTGATGAGTGTCTTCATCGCCGATGGCGAAATGACGCCTACCGTGTCTGGCACATTGATAATCGTGGCCCCGGCGTCTGCGGCGGTCTGGAAGACATCGATAAGATAGTCCCAGTCAGTCCGCGTGGCATCCATTGCCGAGAACATACAGAGCTCGGAGTGCTTCCTCACATGGCCGATGATTTCGGCTGTGATTTCGAGCACCTCCTTCCTTGTCTTGTTGATGGTGTTCTCCCGCTGGATATCAGATGTCGGGATGAAGACATGTACCATGTCGACATTACAGTCAAGGCAGGTATCCACGTCAGCTTTTGTTGAGCGGGCGAGACCGCAGATCACTGACTCGAGACCGAGCTTTTTAATAGCGGTTACCGTCTCTTTCTCGGCCTTCGAGGATGCAGGGAACCCTGCCTCGATTGCGTAGACGCCGATGTCAGAGAGCTGGCGTGCGATCTGGAGTTTCTGTTCAAAGGTGAATGCAATCCCCGGGGTTTGTTCACCGTCCCGGAGCGTAGTGTCAAAAACAGTCACTTCTTCACGAGCTGCGCTATCGGTGAAGAAGACGATCCCCCGCAACATCCTTGCGAGCAGTCATATCATTACATGTGCATGTGGATTATATAAACAATCGCTGCACCAGAATAGTCACGAAACGAAAGGCATCCCGGCCATGCATATGATGCAGGGATATGGGATTACTTTCGGCATCCGCGGGCAGAATTAATATCAGGAATGATTCCAGAGCGTTTATGGGAATGAATACCTTTACGTGCAATTATCCCTGCACCGACGTCCATAAGGGCATGATCTTTCCGCGTCCGGACCTCGATCCCCGGGATATCCGGGTGGTTATGATCTCCGAGTGTCCTCCAGCCGACCGGTCGGATTATTATTACGAAAGCGGTTCCGGGGCATTTTTCCAGACCACAAGAACGGCATTCCGGGACGCGGGATGCGCCATTGAAACCTATGAAGACTTAACCCGCATGGGCATCTATCTCACGACAGCCATCAAATGCGGCAAGCGCGGCTATCTCGTTTCTGCAAAAACCATCCGGGAATGTGCGCTCCGGTTCCTGAAACCTGAACTGGAACAGTTCCCTGATATCGGGATGATCCTGTGCATGGGAGACTTTGCCATAAAGGCAGTGAATTCCGTGTACAAGGAGAAACACGGCAAGAGCCCGATACCCTCGGGGTCGACCTATAAGATTCGCAAACAGGAATATATCCGGAATGGCGTACGGTTTCTGCCTTCTTACACCCATACCGGTGAGAGTTTCAATATCGAAAAGGTGAAGCGACAGATGATTGCCGAGGATATCCGGACTGCGCTGGATTACCTGAAGGCCCGCTGACCGGGTCATGCGGTACTGTCATATGGCAGGGACGAACCGTGAATCGATCACGAGGGGTGTGTCTTGCCTACCTTTTTCCCGCGCAAGATCTACGGTCTCTGAAAAACTGCTGTACCCGCAGGAAAATCTCCCGGGTTTCCCCGAAAAAACCGGCCCTGTTACGATACGTTTAATACAGATTTACCCCTACATTATTAGGCAGTGCCCCGCCTTAACTCAGCCTGGTAGAGTGCGCGGCTGTAGATTGGTTTACCGTTCAAGGTAACTGCGCGGCTACCGCGATGTCCCCGGTTCGAATCTGGGAGGCGGGATTAACTGTACCAAAGTGCCCAGGTAGTGTAGTGGCCTATCATGATTGCCTGTCACGCAATCGACTCGGATTCGAATTCCGACCTGGGCGTACCGCTTTTGGCGTGTTCTTTGCCTGAACCTGTTTTTTTATAAGGGGTCCGTAAGAACCAGTGATTCACTGTGGTTTGATTATCACGGTCTTATTCGTTGACAGAAAGCAACAATATCAGCCTGATCGTGGGTTTTTGCTTGTTCATGAGTACTGGCATCTTCACCACACTACTCGTGTTCAGCGCCAGTTGTACGCAGGTTCCCCATACCTCTGCAAATCCGGCTCCTGTACCAGGATGATGGTCTTGGAAATCTTATGAATGCCAAAAATGACCTTTGTCCCTGGACAGTGACTAAAGATAAGATGGTTGATTTGGTTTGCGAAAACATGAACGCGAAACGAAGGTCCTTGCCGGGTTCTCCCCTCTGAAAAATGGTTTTAGGATGCTTTCTCTCTTCATGTGATTATTGCGTTACCACACCTATCCTCCCTTGAATATGGAGGGGATCGGTGTCAGCCGGCCGGTCGCGACGGAGGCCGGTAGCATCCCTTCCATTACGTACATGGTATCTATCTGTCTGCTATGGAGCCGGTATTGCCACGTCAACATATCATCCTGCACAAAAAACAACAAAGGAGAGGTGATTCGGTTCTGTGATGAGGGCAGATAATAGCGGTTTGTTGGGATACGGTGTGTGTATCGGGCAGGCTTCTTTCCCTGCTTCTGTTGTACAAAGAAAACCAGCACAGTAAAAAAATCTGTGTCCTTGGGAGAATCCGGTCAATCCACATGGTAACCATTTTCTATAAGGAATGAGGCAATCCATGGCTCAGCCTCACCGTCATCCTTCGGCCTTTTCCGAACGATCTCCTCCCATACGGTCCGGAGCCCGCGATCATCGGAATGGAGATCGAGCGTCCCCCGTACCGTCCCAAGGAGCAGACCTTGCCCATCGGACACGTGCATCAACACGCAGCGGAAATACTTGCATTGTCCCGGGCTGTCACGGTGGATCGTGCAGCGGAGAAGATCCCCGTCCGGACGGAGAAAGGGGCAGGCCGTCGGGTTCCGTTCCGGAAAAGAGAAATCCGTAAAGATTTCACGCTTGTCCTCATCCACTTCTGCCTTAAAGGACGTGCCTGTAGAAACCGATTCACATTCGAAGGTGAATGGGCCGGTCTGGCGCCTTATGACAATATAATCGCCAAGATACATGCAGCACGAACCGCACTGCCGGCAGGAAAACACCATGGGTTCAGTACTATCTGCACGGTATGACAAAAAGGAGGAGGGAACCTGCAGCCCTATGTAATAAGGAATTCAGCCCGCTGTGCAAGGCGTTTTATGGTCTCGTAATCGGTGTTTGTTCCGGACATAGTAATCTTCTCGAAAACGTTCTTCTTTGTGAAGATGACGGTATAGGTCACCGGTCGTTCAGGATCGAGCGGGTTCGTTTCCCGGAACGCAATACTCCGCTCCCCGATTGCCGGGAACGGGATTTCGTATCGCGAGCCCGGTGTCAGCTGCTGCTCTTTGAGTTGCTCTTTTTCCAGCAGGAAAACTCCATTGATGTTCTCTGAAGAGAAAATGCTGACAGACTGCCAGATCCTGGTAATTATCTCATTATTGCCATTACGGCGGTAAAAGGAAACATAATAACCTTCTCTCCAGCCGAGCTGACGGGCAAGCTGGGATACTTCCGGAAGCGCGATAACGGTCCGGTCCTGAAGAACAAAATCTGAGGGAAAGTCAGCAGGCTGGAGTGCCATATCGGAAGACTGTTCCAATACAATGGTTGACTCAGGTGTCGTAATAACTGCGTTGGGGGCCGCGGTTATGGCTACTGTGACCGCTGGCGGTGCACCAGCCAGGGTATCCAGACAGCCGCCGGAACAGAGAAGTATAATCGCAAGAAACAGTGCAACCCATGAGTGTTCCATACCGTACAAAATCGGACAGAGAATTTAATATGTTAGCGGTAGTGATAGCAGGAAAGAGATTGTTCCCCTGTCATTTCGATAGCATTATGCTGATGCTGATTTTTTTGCTCCTGGTGAAATCATCGGCTCGACGATCTCGGGGTCTTTCGCTCACACTCTCCCCTGCCGCTGTGGCAGCCCCCGCATTGCGATAATCACTCAAGAAGGTTTTTGCCGATTATCCGTATTAAAAGGACAAGCCTGTTTCAATGCGCACCAGCCTCCGATGGGGGCAGGGTTGGTGCAACGGGGTCGATCATGGGGAGAAAAAGAGGTTTTCTCCAGAGCCTGATTTTTTTTAGATTAAGGTAAAGTGCTTATAAAACCCCAAAAATAAATTTATCCGGTCGACGTAACAATGTTTTTTATAAAAATGAACTAAAATAGACTGTGAAAAAGTTATTTATTTTCATTAAAAATTTCTCGTCAGTCGCAAAAAGGTAATCCCGCTCATCGCAATGTGGGGGTCGCCTCAACGGCGGGGGCGAAGGCATTGCCGATGCCCCCAGGAGTGTCTGGAGGACTGGGTCCTGTGAATATTTGATGGAAAAATTAGGTGCTGAAATGGCACTTTACCCTAGGTTTTTCACGGTCTCAATTATTTGCGATCAACGTTGCCGCCCCCATCGGGGCGCCCCCGCGGCGGATCAAAAACCCTGATTATCAAAAAAACACGGAACTGCCCCGCCGTGCCCCGCGATGTGCTATCAAGCGGGGAGCCCTCATATCTTCAATTTTCATAGTTTCGGTGTTAACCGATCCATTCATACATGTTTCTACAGAGCCGATTTTTATCACTGGAATCGGGGCAGGCCCTTTTCCATAAACCTGATAAATATCTTTTTCATTATTAAGGATCAACCACTACCGGATATCAGGCTAGACGTGGTACCATGGGCGATCCAGAACTTCGCAGTGATGAAAAGTTGCTTGTTAGGACCCAGGGGGTCTATGTCAAGTCAATCCCCTTTGAGGGAATCCTAACAAACAAGCGGATTATCCTTATCGACAGGGCAAAAAATCTCCTGCCCACCAAAGAGATCCCGCTTGTTACCATCAAAGAGATCGAACCAGGAGAAAATGCAATCCGTGACCAGATTATTACGGTTTCGGTGATGGCAAAGACCGGGGAATTGCGGCAGATGATCCTTACCTTCTCCCGCGAGGCTGGAGGGAACAGGATCAAGGAACGCGATGCATGGGTCCGGCTTATCCGGGAGAATGCCTCATCCCCCTTTGACCGGGTAATCCGGAAAGTGATTCCCGGGCCGGATCCGGCCTTGCGGAAACCCGAATCAATTGGTGGTCAGAGATCTGAGGTTATCCATTCGCAATCCAGGCAGACACCAACCACCGTTGAAAGCCCTCCATCAATAGCAGATACGGATGGCATGAGTCCTGTGAGGAGATCTGATATCACCCGTCCTGTTACGACAATCCCGCCTTCAATAGCGGTCACGACGCCCTATGCGCCCTTGCCTGGCATAAGTG
>JAKLGN010000100.1 GCA_022710665.1 Methanoregula sp.
GCAATGGGGTGGCATACTTCATCCTTCCCTCCTGGCATCATTCCCTTTCCGTTCATCGACCGGGTGTTATTTTCAGAAAAACCTGATACCGGCGGCGATGAGACAGTAATACACCCCGACTGCTATGAACACCACAGCGACCGTCCGCCGGATCCAGAGTTCGGCGTCACCGATCTTCCGGACAGCCCCGCTGATCTTCCCGGCTCCCTGCACAAGAAGGTACGAGATAACAATAACCGGCAGGCCGGTTGCAATGGCAAAACATGTCGGTATAACAACCGGGTCTCCCGCAGCAAGCGCGAGCGGGATGAGCATGCCAAAGAAGAGGACCGCGGAGAACGGGCAGAAGGAGAGCGCGAAGATCACGCCGAGCAGGAACGCACCGGGATAGCCCTTGCCGGCAAGCCGGGAGGAGAGACCGGCCATGGTCCCCGAAAGCCGGTCAGCGCCGGGAATACGGTCAAGGTGGAACAGGTCGAGGAGGAACAGGCCGCAGATCAGGAGGAACGGCCCGAGAAGCAGCTCGCCATAATGCTGGAGTGAGAGGGCGATGACCTGCATGTTCATGCCGAAGATCACGATAACCGATGCAACGGCAATGTATGCGACCGTCCGGCCGGCGGTATACACAAACCCGGCAAGAAGCGTATGCCGGCGGTTGTCGATCTTTTTGGAGATGAAGGCAATTGCCGTGATGTTGGTCGCGAGCGGGCACGGACTGATGGCGGTCATCAGGCCGATGAAAAAAGCGGCTATGACCGGCACGGGATTTGTTCCCATGGTCCCGAGGAAATTGAGCAGGTCCATGGTCAGGACAGGTCGCCGTTCAGCCTTTTTGCGATAACCCCTGAAAGGTAGGTTTTGAACTGGGTCTTATCATTGACAAGGGACCAGACCCGGATATCCTGCTCCTTATGGAATCCCCGAAAATCATACACGCCGATCCAGAGTGAAGAACCGGTAACGCCATATTTCTCTGCAAGGGATGCGTTCCCGGGCTGTTCCGCGTTCACATGGGCAAATACCAGGCGCCCCGATGCGAGTTCGTTTTTAAAATTCTCGTTCACGGTCTCTTCAGCAAGATCCCCGATCGCACTACAGGACGGGCACTGCTGGTTGAGGTGGAAATGGAAGACCTCGACCTTCTGAACCGGAGTTGTGTTCATCCCCGGGTGGGTCGGAGCAGAACTTCCCGTGGATGTGGTGCAACCAGAAACGATGATGAGGAATACCATCATGCTGACAAAGGAAATCGATCGTCGTTCAACCATGATTGAAATCTCCGAAATACTATTTTTTCGCGTATTCCATGCACTGCAGGAGCCGGCGCCCGCGCCCGGTAATGGAATAAATGATCCAGTTGCCATCGTTCTTCCCCTCGATCAGGCCACTCTCCTTGAGGATATTCAGGTGATAGGAGAGTTTCGAACCGGAGAGGCGCATGATACGGTTGATGACGCAGACGCAGAGCGGCTGGTCCCAAATGATAGAGAGAATGGTGAGGCGGATCGGATCGGAAAGCGCCTGGCAGATTCCGCTCCTCTCTTCGAGCTTCTTTTTCGACGGGATGCGGTTCTCCAGTGCCGGAAGCCCTCCGATGGCATCGAGTTCCCTCTGGATCTGTTCCGGAATCTCCGGTGCCGGATCCCCGTCCTCAGCCGGAGTCCCGCAGCAGATCACCGCCTTTCGTTTCATTTCAAGATAATCTGAAATACAAAGATATATAGCCTTTCCCTGTTCACAGTAATTCAACAAAAATTGAAATTCCCAACGGAGCTGCATGATGGGATACGATGACAAACCGTGTTGCGCTGCCGAAGCCCTCCGGCAGATCCGGCAGGTGAGGATCAACGGGATCATGACCGGTATCACGATGGTTGACGAGATCATCACCGCTGTCAGAGCACAGGACCTGGCCGGTGATCCGGCAATCCGCGAGGCGCTCATGAAACGGGTGAAGGTGTACAACTACGTCCCGCCCGCGGTCGAGAACCACTATGCCGAGGCGCTCATGGCAGAGTACAGGGCGTCATTGCTGAAACCATGAGTGAAATTCCAGGACCAGTTGAGGTATCATGACGAAGATCGAAGTGCTCGGGACCGGCTGCGTGAAGTGCAGGCGGCTCCTCGCCAACGCGGAACAGGCAGTAAAGGAACTGAAGATCGGCGCCGAGGTCATCAAGGTCGATGACATCGATGCGATCGTTGACCGGGGTGTTATGATGACGCCGGCCCTCTTCATCAACGGTGAAGTGCGGGCAGAAGGTCGGATACCTGATGTGAACGAGATCAAAAAAATGTTGACGGAGTGAAAAATGGCAGAAAATGCACCCTGCTCCTGTGGAGCGAAGGAACCGAAACGGATCATCTTTCCCTGTGCGGGTCAGGCAAATGTCGGACAACTGACCAATCTTGCAGCACTGCAACTGACCGAGGAAGGCTATGGCAGTATCGCCTGCATTGCCCTGCTCGGCATCGGTGCTGAGAACCTGGTCGCCAATGCCCTGAATGCTGACGAAATCGTCGTCCTTGACGGCTGCCCGATGAAGTGTGCGAAGAAGATTGCCGGTGCGCAGGGCGTTGCTGCCGGGCAGCACCTGGTCCTGACGGAGATGGGAATCGCCAAGGGCCCCTCGAAGAATTACACCGACGCGGACATCGAGAAGGTCGTTGCCGCCTGCTGGAAGGGCGAAGGCCGTTTGGAGAAACCGGCACCGCAGAAGGAGGCCGGCGGGAAAAATTCCGGATGCGGCTGCGGGTGCGGCGGGACCTGCTGAGGTCGCATATTCCCATGACGTTCGCCCTCATCACCTGTTCCGGCGTCTCGAACACCGGGAAACTCACGACCCAGGCTGCCCAGGTCCTGCTCCAGCGAAAGCCAGGACAGTACGTCTGGATGCATGCCAAGCAGTCGGCCGCGATGCTTGACGCGGAACTCGGCGACGCTGAGAAGGTGATCGTCCTTGACGGGTGTACTGACTGCTGCGCAACGAAGAAACTCACTGCAGCGGGACACACATCCGACTGCCACATCATTGCGACCGGACTCGGGATCGAGAAGAACGGGATGGCCGATGTCCGGTTCGACGAGATAGAGAAAGTCGTTGAAGCCATCCTGAACAACGGAGGAGCCGAATCATGTACGAAGACCTGATCCTGACCGGTTTTACCGGGGGCATAGCGGCGCTTGTCGATTATCTCTCGGCGCACGTGCTTACCTGCCTGATCCCGGCGTTCTTCATCGCGGGTGCGATTAATGCCCTGCTGAACAAGGATGCGATCACGAAATATCTCGGAGAAAAGTCGCCGGCTTACAAGGCATACCCGGTAGCGGTTGTTGCCGGCCTCCTCCTTGCCGTCTGCTCGTGTACTATTCTCCCGCTCTTTGCCGGCATCAAGAAGAAAGGTGCAGGGATTGGGCCGGCCATCGCCTTTCTCTACACAGCTCCCGCGACCAACATCCTTGCCATAGCATTCACGTGGAGCGTGATCGGGGCGGACTTCGCCATCGCCCGTATCGTCCTCTCGGTCACGTTCGCCGTGATGATCGGGCTCATTATATCAAAAGTATTCGCGGAAACCACCACGGCAGCCCCCCCCGCCCCTGTTGCCTGCGCCTGCGCTCCTTCTGCTGAGGCCGTTGCAGAGAAGGGGCAGCGGCACGTTGTCCTCTTCATCGCGACCCTCGTCGCGATCCTCTTTGCCGGCACCTGGGCGATCTTCATGGAGAACCGGCTTGCCGGCATCCCGCTCCGGTTCATCGTCCTCCCGTTCCTTATCCTCCTGATCGTGGTCGAGGCGCACCGCTGGTTCTCGAAGGATGAGCAAAAGGCATGGCTGGAAGAGAGCTGGTCGTTTATGAAGAAGATCTTCCCCCTCCTCTTCATCGGGATCTTCGCAGCCGGTATCATCGGCGCACTCCTGCCCAAGGATTTCCTCGGCCTGTACCTTGGCTCGAACACGGTCACGGCCAACCTGATCGCCGTACTCTTCGGGACCTTTATGTACTTCCCGACTCTTGTCGAAGTCCCGATGGCGAAGATGTTCCTCGACCTCGGTATGGCAAAGGGGCCGCTGCTCGCGTACGTGCTTGCCGATCCGGTCATCTCCCTGCCGAGTATCCTCGTGGTCAGGAAGTTCATGGGGACGAAGCAGACCATCGCGTACGTGCTGCTGATCGTGTTCTTCTGCACGCTTGCGGGGTTGATCTACGGTTCATTCGCCACATGAGGGGAAGCTGGCAGGTATGACAATGATACCACGGTACAAGCGGCTTGAAATTGAATGGAAACATTTCGCGGCCGGCGGTGCAACCTGCGAGCGGTGCGGGAAGACCCGCGATACGGTACGGTCCGTTGTTGTTGAGCTCAGGAAAGAATTCGGCCCCGCCGGTGTCAGGATCAACCTGACCGAGACGATCCCTGCCAAGACCCGGATAGCCGAATCGAACGAGATTCTCATGAACGGGATCCCGCTCGAAGACCTTCTGACAGCCAGCGTTGTGTCAACCGACTGCCCGTCCTGCGACACCCTCGCCGGAGAGAGCACCTGCTGCCGGGCTGTTGAGATCGACGACGTGCAGTACGAAGACTTACCGGCAGTGATGATCCGGAAGGCGGCGTACCGGGCGTTAGGAATTTCTTCATGAAGATCGGCATCGTGAGCGACGGGAAATTCGGCGATAGGGCGTACGAGGTCATCCAGGAGAAATTCCCGACCGAATGGATCGTGGCTTCGTTCCCGCAGAGCATGATGGTCGACGATCTCAACCTTCCTTTGCCGGAGTGCGATCTGTACATCTCTTACGTTCGTCACCCGGATGTCGCGCTCGCAATCATTGAGAAGCAGAAACCGGTCATCCTCGGGGTCAGTTTCGGCCCGGGATTCCTCCGGCAGGCAAAGGCAATCAACGAGAACATCATCGCGCCGCCGACGATG
>JAKLGN010000101.1 GCA_022710665.1 Methanoregula sp.
ATCAAAATCCGTTGCAATCGTAACCCGGTCTGCCCTGCGGGCTAGTTTCTGGAGGAGGTTTACGATCTTCTTCTCGGTCGGCACCTTGATGGTCTTTGCATCGATCAGGCTCCGCGGGGTGTACTCCTCGCTCCGCCAGTTCTGGTAGCCCGGCTCGAAATCGATCTCCACTACATGGCCCCGGAGTCCTACGGTGGTGATATCCCCGAAGCTGTAGGTCGAAACGCCGGCGTCCTTGTGCTCGGTGAGCTTTTTCCCCTCACCCAGTATCTCTGCAATGCGCCGGGCTGAGATGTTCTTTTCTGCAACAATCAGGTGCACGGGTTATACCTCCTTCGTGCGGACAACTTTTGAGAATAATTGATAGAGTACTTTGGGATCTGATTTTCCCCGCGTTTTCTTCATCGCCTGCCCGACAAGGAAATTTCCTGATGCATCTATCCCATGCCGGTAATCTTCAACCGCTTTGGGATTCTCTGCGATTACTTCATTGATCACCGGCAAAAGTGCGGTATCATCGGAAGGGGCTTTCCCGAGATCAAGACGCTTCACGATCGCATCCGGTGTTTCCGTTGCCTCCCCTTTGTGGCGCTGGTCGAGGATGACCCGCAGGATCTCGACACCGCTCTTGTCCGTTATCGTCCCTGATTTCAAGAGCTGGACAAGCCCAATCATGGCAGCCGGATCCACCAGATCAAGGCTCATATCCCGGTAGTTCAGTTCCCCGATCAGGGTGTCAGCAATCCACGTTGCCGCAAGAGGGGAGAGCCCACTAGGATCTCCCCGGACAACCTGCTCGAAGAAGTTGGCAAGTTTCAGTTCGCCGGTCAGGGTGCGGGCATGGCTGGGCGAACACCCGTACTGGGCGATGAACCGCTCACGCCGGGCATCGGGTAACTCGGGAAGGACGATGTTGTCCAGCCATGACTTCACACGGAGCGGACGAAGGTCCGGCTCCGGGAAGTAGCGGTAGTCGTGCTCCTGCTCCTTGGAGCGGGCAGACTGGGTGATGCCCCGGGCTTCGAGATAGTGGCGGGTTTCGCGGTCGATCTTCTGCCCGCGGCGGATGAGGTTCTTCTGCCGGGTAACTTCAAACGTCAGCGCCTTTTCCACACCCTTGTAGGAGGTGATGTTCTTGACTTCAACCCGCTCACTGCCTTTAATCGAGATGTTGGCATCGACCCGGAGCGAGCCTTCCTTCTCGGAATCGAAGACACTGAGATACTCCAGGGTGGCACGGAGCTTGTTTAAGAACTTCCGGGCCTCTTTTGGGGACCGCATATCCGGTTCGCTCACGATCTCGATGAGCGGGATACCTGCCCGGTTATAGTCCACGAGCGAGTATTTCCCACGCTCGGCATTGCCCATGTGGAGGAGCCGGCCCGGGTCCTCCTCGACATGGATACGGGTGAGCCGGACCTTCTTCTCCCCTCCTCCGTCACCCTCGATCTCCAGGTAGCCGCCCAGGGCAAGCGGCTTGTCATACTGGGTGATCTGGTAGGCCTTGTCAAGGTCAGGGTAGAAGTAGTTCTTGCGCGAGAACTCGGCCTCGTTGATGATCTCGCAGTTCAGCGCCTTAGCCACCTTCATCGCAAACTCGATCGCCATCCGGTTCAAGGCTGGCATCGCACCCGGGAGACCGAGGCAGATGGGGCAGACATGGGTGTTGGGGCCATCGCTCCGGTAATCGGTGGAGCACCCGCAGAAGAGCTTGCTCTTCGTGTCCAGCTGGCAGTGGACCTCAAGACCGACAATGACCTGGCCTTCTGCATCCGCCATCTCAGTTCACCGCCTGTTCGTATGCGTATGCGACATCGACCACACGTTCGTCCTCGAACATCCTGCCCATGATCTGGAGACCGACCGGCATGCCTTCGGAACTCCCGCAGGGAACCGAGATGGACGGGATGCCGGCAAGGTTTGCCGGCACCGTCAGGATATCAGCAAGATACATCGAGAGGGGGTCGGTCTTCTCCTTCAGCTTAAACGCGATGGTGGGCATCGTGGGCCCTGCGATCACATCCACATCATGGAAGATCCGGTTGAAATCTTCCCGCACGTTCTCGCGGGCAACCTGTGCCTTCGCGTAATATTTCCCGTAATACCCGCTGGAGAGGGCAAACGTCCCGAGCAGGATCCGCCGCCGGACTTCCGCGCCGAACCCGGCCCGCCGCACTTCCTGGAAGGCGTCATGCCAGGGTTTCCTTGTGTCGGGTGGCGGGCCGTATCGGACACCATCGAACCTGGCAAGATTGGAGCTCGCCTCGCTCGTGCAGGTGACATAGTACGCGGCAAGGGCGTATTCCATGGAAGGGATGCTGCACGGCACCGTGGTCGCACCACATTCTTCGAGTCGTGCGATCGCCTTTCGTACCACATCGGCAACATGGGGATCGACCCCTCTTCCGAAATACTCCTCCGGGATGCCAATCTTCAGGCCTTTGATATCCGCGGCGGGGGTGTGGCGGTAGGGCCGGTCCTGGGAGGTGGAATCATGACGGTCATAGCCGGCAATCACTCCCATGAGGGTGGAGATATCCTGCACGGTCTTGCCGAGGGGGCCGATCTGCTCGAGCGAGTTGGAGTACGCGATGAGCCCGTACCTTGAGACGCGCCCGTAGCTGGGCTTCAGGCCAACGATCCCGCAGAACGCGGCGGGGCAGCGGATGGAGCCGCCGGTATCTGAACCGAGCGCCATCCGGACCATGCCGGCTGCGACCGCAGCTGCGCTGCCCCCGGAGGAGCCGCCGGGAACACGGGATGGATCGCAGGGGTTGAGGGTGGGGCCGAATGCAGAGTTCTCGGTGGTGGTCCCCATCCCGAACTCGTCCATGTTGGTCTTGCCAACTATCGCCGCACCGGCTGATCTGAGCAGCCCGACCACGTGGGCATCATAGGGTGGTATGTAGCCTTTGAGGATCTTTGATGCACATGTGGTCTCGATCCCCTTTGTCGAGATGTTGTCCTTTACCGCAACGGCAACACCGGCAAGCGGGCCGTCGCCATACTCTGCCGGGGTGCAGGTTGTGAGGAAGGAATGGCACGGATCGTCCGGTTCAAAAGGAATCGTGTGCCGGGCCACTACATCACCCGCGGCGCTTTGATAAACCCGTCTTCCGTTGCGGGGGCATTCCTGAGTACATCCTCCTGCGGGAGAGAAATTTCTACCTCGTCCTCGCGCAGGACATTGAAGAGCTCGCTCGTTCCGGTCCCTTCTCCTTTCACGGTATCGAGCGTGTCAAAATAATCGAGGATCGCGTTGAACTGGGCGGTAAAGGTCCCCAGCTCTTCAGTATTGATGCCGATATCGGCGAGTTTGGCTATATGTTGTACTTCGTGTTCAGTGACCATGGTCCACCCTGCCTATGTGGTCTATGTAATCTTGGAGGGACGTTTTATAACCTTTTTTTCGGGCAAGCCGCTGGAATTCCTTCCAGACCCCGCTCCCGTACTGCATGGCTTTCTTCTCGTACCAGGCAAGTTCTGCTGGGATATGGCGTTCTGCAACCACCCTGAGCGGAACTTTCCGGTGCCCCCCCTTCACCTTCTCCCCCGGGGGGATCGCGCGCGCAGCGCGCACAACCCGGCAATCGACATAGGGCAGGGAGAGGTACGTGCCATGGAGAGCGGCAACTGCCTGGTCGCGTGCCACCTGCTGTTCGAGGCCGGCAAAATCGCGTTCAAGGTCCGCGCCCAGCGTCGTCGTTTCGAGATACCGCACATATCCCCCGAAGATCTCGTCGGCACCCTGCCCCGTGATGATGCGGCGGTATCCCTGCTCTGCAGCTGAGCGGGCGATAAAATACTGGGTCAGGCCAATACCCGTGCTCAGGGGGTCTTTCTTCGGGATTGCCCTGATAACTTCCGGCAGTGCCTCTTCGATCCCGGCCGGCGTGATGGTGACCGGCGTGCACGCGAGGCCAAGGGCGTCGGCAGCGCGCCGGGCCTGCCGGAGATCGTGGGATCCCTCAAGCCCGACCGCCACGCACTCGCGCCCGGCCAGCCGGGCAACAAGGGTCGAGTCAACCCCCCCGGAGAGCGCAACGATGCCCTCGTCGCTCCGGAGCCGGACCGCGGTGATGATGGCATCCTCGAGCGGCAGGTCCGGAACCGCCGGTTCAATACTCCCCCGTACCTCCCCGCTGCAGACGAGGGTCCCCTTCGGGCAGTCACCCTGCAGGATCCCGAAATGGTCCCGTGCCCGGCACTCACCCCAGGCAAGGAAGAATTCCCCGCCACACTGCAGGAGGTCGGCCGGGCGTTCCCGGACGATCTCTTCAATCTGTTCCGAAAGGAGCCGCTGACCGCCGCGTTCCACCCACCCGGCAATCTCCATTTCACTCATGAGCATTTCATCGATCAAGGGTTGTCTACAATCAATACCCCTGCGTTCTCATTTAAGGTTTTTTCAAGGAACCCGGAGATGACGCGGCAGAGTCAATCCGGTAAGTGCGGGGAATGCATCCGGACCTCATATACGATCCCGCCTTCAACAAGGATTTGTCAGGGAGTGCTGCAGGGAACCGGTCTGCACGTTTCTGGTTGCTGGACTTTTTTTGCCCGGATCCACCGGATCGTATTCTTTTTTGCAGTGGAAGGATAATAGATCAGAGCGCGAGGGTAGGAAAGCCCGGCCAACTCCGACGGACTTAAGATCCGTTCCTGCAGAGGTTCATGCGTTCGAATCGCATCCCTCGCATCTCTGTTTTATTCTCTGTGTCCTCTTAACGTATTCCTGAAAGCTTCTGGTCACGGGTATTCTGGATCGGATATCATCCCGGTTGGTGTGAACCGAGGCATCTAGAGACGTGAGGAGGCGCCATCACAAAACCGCAGGAACCCCGGTTTCCTGTATCTTCATTGGTTGTTCTCTCTGAATTCCCGCGACAGGTATC
>JAKLGN010000102.1 GCA_022710665.1 Methanoregula sp.
AACCTTGGACATACGTCCATCAAGACCACGGAGATTTACCTGCATACCGATATCGATGAGCGAAGGCAGGTCTACCAGCAGTATTTCCCCCTATCAGGGAGCGATGAGAAGGCATGATACTCTTTTTCGGGTCCGGCCTTTTTTGGAATCTGTGGCTATCCCGTCAGGAAAATCTAAAAATCGCTCTTTTTTTCTCTGGAGAAATCATTGAGGAATCTCTCAGATGCTCCCGCTGGCTACCGCCCCCGCCGCCGGGTTGTATCCTGTGATGAATCCCTTGCACGGATCCTTGTACTACATCTGTTCTTCAGCGGGGACACCCTCGCGCGGGAGGGGGGTAGACCATCACGGGAAAAATATCTTCTACAGGGCCCCATTTTTTCATTCTAACGTCATTCAGGGGAAATTTTGAGCAGTGATCCTGGTGCGTTATCTCCTCTTATAAACCGCATGATGCTATATATAAGAGACGAATTTTTGCACTCATTTTTTTAAAGCTTCGTATCTGAGTTCATAAGAATGGATCTCTCAAACCCTCCCGCCCCTTTCCCGCCATGCACGACGGAGGACGGATGTATCCGGGGATGTTTTCAGCGCACGGCTCTGCATCAGGGGCAGCCTGAACAGGTTCCGGTGATTGTTAACTATCGGCTCCAAAGAAAGCATCGGGCAGGCGCGCTTTCGGGGGCTTTTGCTCACGCCTGATCCCCGCCGCTGTGGCAGGTCCCGCATTTCTCCTCTCTTCCCTGGCCGGATGTGAATCATCCCAATGGCTGATTAAGAAATCGAATCGAATTATGAGTTCTTATTTCACGTCAGATAAAATTAATCCTGAAAATTTGAATCATTGAATTACAGGAGTCAGGATTTTGGTAATCATGATTTGAGAAACAAATTGTATCCCTGAAACATTCCCATGAAAAAGTTTTACCATTTCCAAAGAAAGGAGGCCAGGATCCCGATTGCCAGTCGTTTCAAATTTCATCCTTGGGAACCGCCCTCCTGAACGCCGGTTTTACCAGGCGTCCTTTCATCATTTTTGTTGAATCCCCGTATCTGACGTCATACTTTCATAAATCCGAAATTTTCATTGAACAATTTACGTCAAAAAAAATTTAGAATCGAAATATTTCCAATCACAGGTTAGTGTTTACCGTTCTTTTGATGAATGAATCAGTTTTTTTCATTCTCGCCGGTACTTCCCCCTGAATCCTGCAGTATTCCCGATATAAAATTCATTGTCCTGTCGTATGGTATCATAAAAAAATCCGGATATTCCCGGTGTGATGGTAATCTTAAGGCACATTGAAACCTTCCATGCGGAGTAGGGAACTGCCTCAATGTGCTGCCGTAATTCCCGGGCATACCAATTAAGGATTCTAATTCACTTTCATTTCCGATAATACCCGATGAGAAACCAAACAAATCCAATTATTTAATACACAAGATTTTATGACGGAGAAACATTCAAATCAAAAAAAATCCAATCTTTTTGTATGCCCCGCGTCCATAAACGAAAATACGAGAAGATCGACCCCGCAGAGATCGATCTTGTTGTCCAGTGCAGGGACAGCCATGAATTTTATAAGCGCTATCGCGAGAATTTTCCGGACAAAAAGAAAGGGATTGACAGTATCAGCAAGATCTGGAAACGCCGGGGGGAGTTCCTAAAAAAGCAGGGGATTGCTGCGGATACCACGGAACCCGGCCTGGGGCTGTCACCGGAACTCGAGATCCTGGTTACCGCCCAGAACAAGGTTCTGCTCGACCTCACCGCACAGATAAAAGAGCATCTCCGAATCACCCGGGAGATCCTTGAGCGTCTCCCCCTGCCGGTTCCAGGGACCGAAGAACCGGTCCAGAAGCCAGCCCCGCCGAAAGTGACCGAACACAAGGAACCCGTCAGGAAACCTGCCCATGAAAAACCGGCAGATATCATGATTGGATCGTGATTTTTTTTCATCAACCGCGTCTGCGGTTTTGTCAAAAAAAAAGTACGCGATCCCTTCTGGAAGCCCGAAAGCTCCCACCGGCATCACATCCGTATACCTCTGGGCGGGGGATGGAAAAAAAGGTTGGGGCATCGTGAGCGTATTGGTTTTCCCGCTGAATCAATATGGCAATACCTTAATCGTGGCACTATCGCATAGTGTATACCAGATATCGGGAGGAAGAAATGGCGAGATACTGTCCGAACTGTGGAAAAGCAATAACTGATGACATTACCCGGGTTTGTTCAGGGTGTGGAACCGATCTGGCAACACCTGTCGCAATGCCGCAAAAACCGATAACGGCCTCACGGATAGAGATCATTGAACGGGCACTGCCCTTTTTTGCAGCAAAAAAATACGCGGTCAAAGCGCAGACGGACTCCTTTGTCTCGTTCGAATCCCAGGACCGCGATGTCAACTGGCTGATCTTCGTTGTATTCTGCTGCCTCGGGCTCATTCCCGCGGTGATCTATTATTACTGGTTCACCTACAACCACCAGGTCACCGTCACGCTGAGCGGGACTCCGGAGGTGAGCCTGAACGTGATCGGCAATACCGACCAGGCAAAGAAGGATGCAGCGGAGTTCCTGCAGTTATTCTGATAGTTTTGGTTCCCTTTTTTCCCCTTCTTTTTCCAGCTCGCGTTTCATCGACCAGACCCGGATGAACAGGTAGATCCCCGCACCTGCTGCAAGGAGCAGGAGGGCAGCCCATACGCCGTTTACCGCGGCCCACCAGGCGCCGCCAAGGCCGAATCCCAGCGCAACCCCGGCAAGGATTCGGCCAAGGTGCTGGATCGTAGTGGTGCCGGATACTTTCCGGAGCTGCGATACGAGAGCAAGGAGCAGGGCAGCAGGGATGCTTTCGAATCCCGACGGCCGCAGGAGGACCAGCGTTCCCAGCGCTGCCGGATAGCCGAGCAGGCAGCCCGCACAGACCCGCCGGCCGGCGATGACGATGACATCGTTTTTAAACGCCGGGAGGTCCGGGTGGTGGGAGAGGAGGAGTTCCCGGAATTCCTGCGGGCTTACTGAGACTCGCATACGAGGAATGTGACGGGCAGGGGGTTGAGGGTTTCGGATGGGGATCAACCGGCAGTGCCGATAGATTGTTGGAGATTATTCCGGATCTTCAGGACTGATGCCGGCATCCCTTGCAGATCTGTGAAGATCGAGCGGCTGCTTCCCGGGCGGCGTTTTACCGCACTCTCTGTGACTGAAGCACAATCGGTACTTGTCACGGAGGTGATGACCATCGGACAGGCGCATAAGAAATACAACCTGAACTGACCGGTGCTTTTTTTTTACCCGGTTCCGGAAGAAGGGTGCAGGGAGAAGAGCAGGTCAACAGACCCTCTTCATGCATCCCGATAGCGATAAGCAGTACTTCTGTCCGGTCACGAGCGGGCAGAAAGGCCCTATTCCGATGTCCCGGTTCCGCGCTCGATGATCCGGACGTAACCATCGAACAGATACTTCTTATACCGTTTTTTCCCGGTAATCTCCCGGAGAATCCCCAGTTTTTCGAACTGGTTTACGAGATCATACGCAGGCTGGTGGCTGATCCCGAGTGCTGAACTGATATCCGGAACCGTAACAACCGGTTTTTTAAAGAGAAGATCCAGGAGCCGGATCGCATTCAGGCCGCCGGCGTTCTCCCGGATCACGGTGTCGAGAAGTTGTTCTTTTAATCTGATAATCTCCTGTGCATTGGTAAGTGCTTCAGATGAGACATCGCGTATTCCCCGGAGGAAAAATTTCAGCCATGATTCCCAGTTGCCTTCAAACCGTATTTCCTGGAGCAGTGAATAATATTCCTCACGGTGAGCTTTCAAGTAAATGCTCAGGTACAGGAGCGGGCGGGCAAGAATTCCTTTCCTGCAGAGCCAGAACGTGATGAGCAGCCGCCCCATCCTGCCATTCCCGTCGATGAACGGGTGGATGGTCTCGAACTGTGCATGCACGAGCCCGATCTTGATCAGGGGCGGGATCCGGTCGTCGGCATTGAGGAACGCTTCAAGATCTTCAAGCAATACCGGCACTTTTTCCGGGGGCGGGGGGACAAAGGTCGCAGAATGGATCGTTGATCCTTTCGGGCCAATCCAGTTCTGGACTGTCCGGATCTTTCCGGGTTCTTTTTTCCCTCCCCGGGTCCCTTTGAGCAGGATGCGGTGAATCTCCTGCAAAACCTCCCGGGAGAAGATCCCGTCTTTTGTGCGGGCAAGCCCTTCATCCATTGCCCGGATATAGTTGATAACTTCTTTGACCTCATTGATGTCATCGGCCGGGATCATATCGGCTTCAAACTGTAAAATGCCCTGAAGCGAGGCCTGGGTACCTTCGATCTGCGAACTGAGCAGCGCCTCTTTTTTCACGTACATTGCAACAAAGAGATCTGCGTTGGGAAGTACGGTGGTCATCCCATCGAGTCGTGCGAGAGCACGGTCCGCTTCTGAGAGGAGAGCCTGAAGTTCGTCATCAAAATGAATCGGGGGATCCGGTGGCAGGGGTTTGGGGATGTATACCTGATATCCTCCCATCTGTCTCACGGTGACTCCCATCCTGCTCTCGATCATGGTTCTTCCTTTCCAGAATTATCCCCGGGATTCTGCATGTAATGCTGGCCAGCCAGAATTACACACGCTTATGATGTTTAAGTCTGTTTAACCAGAATAAGGTTGTGGTGCCGGGATTTTTGTTGTGGATCGGAAGTCCTGGGATGGTTGTACCAATCCGGGCCGGAGATCCCGCTCTCCCGGGTAAAGGAACGGGTGCTGCTGCTGTCGTCCGATGAGCACCGGAAGGCGGTCGGCGGCCCGGTGGCCCTCTCGGAGCGGCAGATGCAGATCATCGAGTTCATCCATACGAACGGGTCGGTGAAGAGCGGGGACCTGATGTG
>JAKLGN010000103.1 GCA_022710665.1 Methanoregula sp.
TTGCTTTTCCCTGAGCAGATTTTTTTTAAAAACCAAATCCGGGCTCAGGGGAAATGTTGTTTTCTCTCCATGATCGAACCCCTTTTTTCCATCCCTGCCCCCCTAGGGGGCTCGTGGCCAATTACGACAGGATTGTCCGCTTCTCTTAAGGTATAGGGTAAAAAAATGGTTACGTGATCATCGCAATGCAGGGAGCGGCCACAGCGGCGTGGTCAGATCGTGGGAAAAAGCCCCCTCAAGGGTCTGCCGGTGATTTCTCCGAAAGCGAACCATTGGGATTTCATGCAGGCAGTACGCGACAATCCCAAAGGCTGCATCCCATCCATGAGCTATTACCCTCGGGGGCGCCAGAGGTTTGTGGAGGTCTTCTCACGGTGCATAGGGTATGAAAAAGATCATACAATGCCAATGAAATTTTTCAGCAGGCGGAGGCCCGCTGCCCCGCTCTTTTCCGGGTGGAACTGGACGCCGAACGTCAGGTCATGGCAGACTGAGGATGCGAACGGGCAGATGTACTGCGTTGTCGAGAGCGTGAACTCCGGCAGGGTATCGGCGTAATACGAGTGGACAAAGTACAGGTACTCGTCAGGCCCGAACCCGGCAAAGAGCGGATTTTCGGGTTTCTCAAGAGCCAGGGAGTTCCAGCCCATGTGGGGGACTTTCTGGCCGGAACCGCGGGGGAAACGTCTGACGCAGCCGGGAATGAGGCCGAGCCCCTGGTGGATCCCGTGCTCCTCGCTCGTCTCCATAAGCATCTGCATGCCAAGGCAGATCCCGAGGAGCGGGACCTCCCGTGCTGCCCGGATAACGATCTCCTGCAGGGGCCCGAGCTGGTCCATACCCTCGTGGAATGCCCCGACGCCCGGCAGCACGAGCCCGTCAGCAGATGCGATCTCGGCGGCATTGCTGGTAATGAAGGCATTCGCTCCTGCCTTCTCAAGCCCCCGATTCACGCTCCGGAGGTTTCCCAGACCGTAATCAATAATGGCTATCTTCTTCATCGTTTCCTCCCTCCACTAACCGCCATCTTCCTTCCGTTACCCATTCTGCAGGAAACCCGTGGGTCTTCCGGTACTCTTCGAGCCGGTCCTGCCAGCCTTTCCAGAGAAGGGGATAATCCGCCTCGATCCGGTGGATCAATGCCATATCACTGGACGGGCACATGAAACATCCGATCCGGTCCAGGTGCCGTTCATAGAGTGTATTATAGGGCGCCTTCTCCCGCATCAGGTACAGCCATACATGGAGGGCAGTCCAGTTGTGGATGGGTGCTGCCGAGAGCTGGGTCCGCACGTTCCTGTTCCGCCAGACCCGTTCGCTCCGGGCGCGGGCAGCCGACTCATAGCGCCGCTGGCCGATGAACGAGAGGCACTCCCCCCAGTTCTCCCGGATCAGGTCGCCGACCGGGCTCAGCTTGCAGACCCTGCAGCACCACCGGGCGTTCACGGCCGGCGGTCCCTGCTCCTCAAAGGTCTTCCAGAATGTGGTGTTCCCGTCCGTCCGGATCACCTCGAGACCGTACCGCCGGGACGTTACGGCGATGTTCTCGTAGGTCTCGGGAAACTCAAGGCCGGTATCGGCAAAGAGCATCGGCACCTTCCCGATCGCCTTTATCACGACGAGCAGGGTCGCAAGGCTGTCCTTTCCCCCGGAGTAGGAGATATTGCGGGCAAGGTGCGGATTCCTGTCCGCTACCTCCTGCACGAACAGGACCGATGATCCTTCTGCCCGCTCGAGCACGTCCGCGTTCGCCTTCACGGCATCGTCCCAGCTGGCCCTGCCGGGGATGACCTGCGATGCAATGTTCCGCCGGGTCCGGACAACCGACCCCTTCTCCATTGCCCGGGCGGTGGCAGCGTCAGCCTTCGCCCGCCCGACACCGATACAGGAGCCGTTCCGGGTGAGGATAAAGACCTCGTCTCCTGCCTGGACGCTGTCGTCGATGGAGAGCATGCCGGGCCGGAGCACGGACATGCCCTGGTCGCGGATGAACGGTACGGCATCGTCGCTGATAACGACCCATCGTTTTTTCGGCGAGAAGAGCCGGCAGGCCTCCGGCCGCGGGACCGGCTCCCACCGCCGCTTTTCCGGTATATAACGGATGATCCCGGCAATGCCGCCCCCCACCACGATCTCTTCCATCCGGTCCTTGTCCGGTACCTTGTTCAGGAGCGCAAGCTGCCCTTCCGGGATGAGCGGGGCACCGAAATGCTCATGGTAGGTATGGTTGATGAGGGAGATATCGGCAGGAAAGGCCGGCCGTGCATCGCCGGGCGGCGTGACCGGCACCGGCCGGGTCGCGGCACCGCAGGAACAGTGCTCCGCAAGCACCGGTGTATGACACGTGTCGCACCAGCGCAGCAGGATCTTCCCCAGATAAGACGGACGCATCTGTCGTACCATTCGCGCTGGAGAGATAAAAATGAGCAGCAGGCGCGGGTCCTTTGGCTGGACCTGCCCGGCGGTTTCCTGTCCCGGCAGCCCCGCTTCAGGAGAAGGGACATCGATAAATACGATTCTTTCACAAAGGTACTATACCTATGATTGATACCTGGCTTGTTTCCGCACTGGTCCTGGGAGTCCTTGCCCTGGGTGTTGTTCTCCGGAGCGCCCTTGCCAGGTTTCCTGAAGACCGGCTTGTTGCGGGTACGGTGGCAGTCGCCCTTGTTTCGATGACGGCTCTCACCATCAGCATTGCATACGGGACCCTTGTGATCCTCGATCTGGTCATCATCATTTCCCTGATCGGTTTTGCCCTTATGATCCGGGCAGCAAAGCAGGTAGGAGCTGACCGGACATGAGTTCGCTTCCCGCTGACCTGGGGATCTGGGCACTGCTCTTTATCGGGACCGTGTTCTGCGGGATCGGCCTGATGGGACTGCTGATCTTTCCCGACACGAAGAGCCGGATGTTTACGGCATTCCGGGCAACGGTCATCGGTTGTTGTGCGGTTATGCTTGCGGCCCTTATCTATGGATTTTCATTGCTCCTGACCACCGGCGGGGACCAGTATACGGCCCTGATCCTCCGTACGCTGGTCCTTGGTGCGGTGCTGGCAGCAGGAACCGGGGTGATGTCCCGGCTCATACAAGAAAGGATACGGCAGGACAACCCGAATCCCACCTGCCTGCCACCAGCAGGGTCCGGTTCTGACACAAAAGAGGAGCAATAGCTTTTTTTCCCCGTCCTCTAAAAAAAAGCACATGGGCAGACCGGCAATGTACCCGAATCGGGAAAATCGGAAAAACAACGGTAGGGGAATGAAACCTCCCTGCCACCGGGCATGTTTGAGAATTTGAAACGGGAATTTAAGACCGTTACCGGGAACCATGCAGGACAGGGGCAGAAGTCACCGGGGGGACAGGGAAGATCAGCCCCAACGATTACCAGGCCGGAATCAACAGACTTCTGATGAATAAAAAAAAATGGGTAGACTACCAGTTTAGCACCTGACAATCGCAAGCAATCATCCGCCTCCCAAGCGCCAGTCCTGCCCCCATGGGGGGCTCATGGCGCATGCGATACCGCTGAATTACCCAAATCCCGGTACAGGTAATACAGCACTATCGCAACCGGAGCGCCATAGCGGAGGGGGCGAAGCCCCGGGAGCGTCAGTGTATTCCGGTCCCAAACATTTTCACTTTTTTGCCTTCCATTTTGGACACGCAATTTTTGCCATTTTTCATTCCGTAAATATGTGTTCGATTTTTGTCTTGAAATAGCATATAACCCAAAAAATAATGCACTGTTCATGGGGAATCATAAGAAAAGGCTCTGAGGCCCCCATGGACTTTACCTGGCCGCTGTTGCATCCCCCAATCGTGATACCAACAGGGTACCTGCACCCTGATTTGGATCATCTCCATATGCCCTTTCCCCTTCCGGAAATTGGTTGCGCAGGAGAGAGCATCATTTCCCGCGAAAAAATGGCTTATCTGAGCAGAGCACATATGTACCAAAAACCCCCGGTTCCTTTGCAGCCATCATATGGCAGCCTGTGGATCAGGGGGTTGGATTCGGAGATGGTGCTCTCTTCTCTTCCGGTGCCTGAAGAGGCGGGCAGAGAAAAATCCCTTGCAGAATAGTACCATGGGACGCCGGAGTACCGCACGGCAGGATCTTTTGGCCGGCAGGATCCACCACGGGACAGACGACGGGGTCATGAACCCTCTTCGTTTAAACAGCACGCCTTTTCTTTCATCCAGGTTTGGAAAGGTTCGGGAGCGGTACTCTGCACATTTCCGGCCGGAATTTTTTTTGTGCGGGCACCCCTGCAGAAAACAAGGTTTTCTCCCCCCGGTATATGCGCTCTTCCCGCTGAAAAAAAATGCAATTTTGCGAAATATAAATCGTTCAAATGTATTGATTCAATGCAATCCGGGCATTTTATGAACAATTGCGCATTTCATGCCGGAACGCTTTGTTTATGCTTTCTTGCTCAGAAGCAGTCAGTTTTCGGGCAAAAAAATGGTGGTTTGGTATGATTCTATGCCTTAAAATCCCGTTGCGACCAAAATATTTATTAATTCGCAGATTGAGAAAAAATATAACCCTTTCCGGTAGGAGGTGGAAAACACATGGCAGCAGCAAAGAAAGCAGCGGCAAAGAAGCCGGAAGCAAAGAAGGCGGCTAAGAAGAAGGCAGCCCCGAAGAAGAAATAATATTCTTCGACCCATAACTTTACACTTTTTTGGCGGATTTTTTTTTGGGAAAATTCTGTACCGCTCTGTGCATCACCGGTTTTTCAGATCCTGACGCAAGGTCCCATCACGGATATCCATGCCGGCAAAGCCTGCCGGATAGCTGCTTCCCGTCCAACTGGGCCCCGTGCCAGAGGGGGACAAGCGGGGGCAAGACTGGGGGGGAACGAA
>JAKLGN010000104.1 GCA_022710665.1 Methanoregula sp.
GGGAACTCCACAACGAGATCCCCGGGGGGGGTATCAGCGGGGGCGGGCACCTGGTGGTTGGCAGCATAAAATTCGTGGAAGGTATGCGCGATGTGGTTCTGGAAGCTCTGATCCAGAAGATTGCCGACGCTGATGTCCAGAAACTCTGATAATTACGGTTTGTTTTGAAAAAACACGCCTTATTAAGTCAGAAAACAGTCCAGAGGGAATCCGATAAGGAACCTGTGAGAATAAACCACTTGAATGCCTGATATATGCTTTCTGGTCGAAATTACAGCCAAGTGAAAGAAAAAAGACCGTATTTTTGACCAGAAGATCAGATATCTTTAAATAACAATTGATCTATATGAGTTTTTAAGCGCTGAGGCACACCATGTCAGCAACCAAAAGATTACGCGAGACTTACAACGAGACCCAGCACAAGATTGTCCAGTACCTCAATTCGGGTATCACCAAGGGTAAGCACTATTTCAAATCAAAATATATTGCAAAGGACCTTGGATTATCTCCCAAAGAAGTAGGGACAAACATGGCGATCCTTGCCGACAGCTGCAGGGAACTCGCTATCATACGGTGGAGCTATTCGAACAGCACAACGTGGATGGTTACGCCACGCGGTGCAATCTGATCTTCCTTTCCCTTTTTTTATCATGGAAAAAATTCTTGAATTCGAGTCAGAGATTGAATTCGTGGCAGATATCAATGAACATAAAGATTGTCTGATGTCACAGGATACACCTGAAGCTCTCTGGTTCAATATTGATATCCCCAAAGGGCATTCTCTCAAAGCCGGTGATCGCATCCGGATCTCCATTGAGAAAGTATAGATCGCTCTTTTTCTGGAGTCCTCCGGTTTTGACCACGACGTCCCGGACGGGTGGGTCAATGACTCCCGGAATTCCGGATACCTGAAACACTACAATAAAAAAATCCTGATAGTGGTTCTGAAAATTCTCTGATATTCCCGGGGATTCCAGCCCCCTCCGCTGGTTCAGTTCATGGCAGCGACAATGACGTACAATCTGGAATCTGACACGGGACATCGCCCCGCGCCCCGCATCAGGGAACTCATTGGCGCAGGAGGGGCCTTGTATCATAAAAAAACATTTTCCAAAAGCATAAATCGAGGACAAAAATCACAGAATCCGAAGGGAATACTTTTATGTTCCCATGGTTTGACATCTGAATAATGTCCATTCGCAACCATGCATTCCTGATGATATCCGGCATGGTATTCTGTGCCGTTCTTTCTGCAGCATGCGTATCTACAACAATCGGTGACGTTGCGTATAGCGATGGAAATCTTTCTCTTTCTGTATCCCACGGCGGCATACCCTCCGAAGGGTATGTCCAGGTCACTGTTTATGAGATAAAAGGAAACCAGCAGCAGGAAACGGATGTGTTGTATGCACCACTCACCCTGCACCAGGGTGAGACTATCGCCGTTATCCCCGGAACACTGGAACCGGGGCAATACAAACTCTATATTTATCTCATCCAGAACGGGGAGCGGAGAACCGCGACTATCCGGGATATTGTGGTGACCTAGATGAGGCAGTCTTTGGAAAGCCTCCGGGACGCAGCCCGCGGCCTAGTACCCGCAGACATCATCTGTAAGAACGCCCGTATTTTCAATCCGTTCACGTGTTCCTGGGAGACGGGGACGCTCGCCATAAAGGACGGCATTGTGCTGGGTATTGGGGATTATTCGGGAAAAACCGCTCACGATTTTGCGGGGCAGTATATTGTCCCGGGCCTCATTGATGCCCACGTACACATCGAGAGCTCGTTATTGACCCCCCGCGAATATGCCAGACTGGTCGCACTCCACGGCACGACAACCGTTGTTGCAGATCCCCACGAGATCGCCAACGTGGCCGGTACCAGGGGTCTGGAATTTATGCTCTCCGAATGTGAAGGCGCAGCCGCTGACATCCTTTTCATGCTCCCTTCCTGTGTCCCTGCAACACCCACTGAGGCCGGCGGGGCTGTGCTGGATGCTGATGCCCTCCGGCCGTTTATAGGGAGAGCTGGGATCCTCGGGCTGGGTGAGATGATGAACGTACCTGGCGTCCTTGCCGGGGATCCGCAGATACAGAAAAAACTCGGACTCTCACCGCTGCGGGACGGTCATGCCCCCCAGCTTTCCGGAAAAGACCTCAACGCATACATTCTTGCCGGGCTCCAGAGCGATCATGAATGTATCACCCTCGCCGAGGCACAGGAGAAACTGGAGAGGGGGATGGTGATTTTCATCCGGGAAGGATCGACCGAGCGCAATATTGCTGCACTCATCCCCCTTGTCAGCCCGGCAACTGTCTCCCGATGCTGTTTTGCCACTGATGACTGCCATGCCGACCTGCTGATGGAGAGTGGTCATATCGACCGCTGCATCCGTCGGGCCATCGAATGCGGCCTCTCTCCGGAACTTGCCATCCGGATGGCGACCCTCTCTCCGGCAGAACGGTTCGGCCTCTCGGACCGGGGGGCGCTCGTGCCGGGCAGGAGGGCAGATTTCTGTATTATCGATGACCCCCGCAGTTTCGTGGTAAGAAAGGTGTTCCGTGGCGGCGTGGAAGTAGCAGTAACGCAACCTGCAGGAACCCGTGTCCCGTTGGAAACATTTCAGTGCACAACGCCATCTCCCGGGTCAATCCGGCTCACCGGTTCCGGAACAGCCCGGGTGATCGGTCTTGTCCCTGGCCAGATCATGACATATCCGCTCGAGTACGCCATCGATGCACATGATATCCCGGATCTTAGCCGGGATATTCTGAAAGTGGTGGTTGTCAGCCGCTACCGGCTGAACTCCGTGGGGATCGGGCTTGTCCACGGGTTCGGCTTTTCCGGTGGCGCGATCGCGTCGAGCGTCTCCCACGATACGCACAATATCATCGCGGTTGGTACGAGCGACCCGGAGATTCTCTGGGCAATCGACGAGGTGATTAAAGCCCGCGGGGCAATGGTCGCGGTCAAGGGGAATACCCGGACGATCCTCCCTCTCGACTGCGCCGGCCTGATGTCAACCCTGCCCTATTCCCAGGTTACGGCAAGGCTGGCGGATCTGCACACGACCACGGCTCTGATGGGAGGTATCGAGGACCCGTTCATGTACCTCTCATTCCTTGCCCTGACGGTGATACCCACCCTCCGCATCACAGACCGCGGGTTGTTCGATGCGGTGGCATTCCACGACGTCCCGCTCTTCATCATCTGAAACATCACGTAAACACGAGGATGATTACCGCACCGCCGACCATCAGGACCGATCCCAGAAGGCGGGTGCGGATCTCATTCTCGGCACAAAGGATAGTGCCGTAGAGCACCATGAAGATGATGCTGAGCCGTTTTATCGCAATCACGTACGGTGCTATCTGCAGGGTGTAGGCAATATTGATGGATACGCATTCTGCCGAGGCAAAAATGCCAATCAGAGCAGCAGGGATGAGATACGGGCGGAGCACAGGACAGGTATCCGGGAGATGGGCGGGAGGGGCCGGGTTCTGAACTGCAGGAGTATGCGGGGAGTGTCCTGCAACCTTTGGGGTTATTGCGACAATAACGATAAAAGCACCGCTGATGATCAACAGGGTGAATACCATCGCAAAGACCGGGTCTGAGTTGAGCATCGCAATCTTGTCATAGTTGATCGAGGCAGCAAACAGGAATGCCACGATGAGCATATACCAGCTGCCACGGTTCTGCACCATCGATCGTACCGGCTCGAGGTAGTGCTGATGCTCAGAGGATATATTCAGGACATAGGACCCGCTCACGATGATGCAGATGCCGATACTACCTGCCACTGAAGGTACTTCCTGCAGGAGCAGGTACGAGGTAATGATGAGAAAGACCGGGGTGAACGAGAGCATGGGCATGGACAGGGAGATGTCAGAGGATTCCATTGCCCGGAAGATGAGAGAAAGGCCGATGATGTTCAGGATACCGGAAATGATGACGGCATAGCAATAATCCGGCCCAATAGCCGGAAACCCCCGGGCTGCCGAGACCACAAGGAGCAGAACGGCCGAGAAGAAAAAACCCAGCGCAGTAAGGATAACCGGGTCGCGATTCTTCCGTATATGGTTCTTTACAATGATGAAATAAGCGGCATTGGAAATGGCGCCAATGATGGCAAGGATAACCCAGAGCATGATGGTTCAGATTCGTTGGATGCTTTTTTATGTAATTCAGGTCTTTTCTCCGAGCAGGGGCGGCAGCAGGTTTTGGGATCGTATACCCCCCTTGTTAAAATTCCATGATCCATTCGTCGGTTTTCAGCACGCGGGAGAACTTCTGCTGCTGGGTGACAAGGATTGCCCGGTGGAGGTCGGCAGCGCTGACAGAGCCGGCTTGATTGGTGATATCGAGAGTTCCGGTTGCATCAGAGAGGAAGTTGACGGCATACCTGCGGTGAAACGCCTGCCGTGCCGTGGTGTCGCAGCACAGCTGGGTCATGTAACCCGCGATGGTGACAGTCGAGATCCCATGGTCCTGCAGCCAGTTCTCAAGAGAGGTGCCGGTAAAACTCCCCGGCAGGGTTTTTTCAATGAGGACATCCGCATCCCGGCACTTGATCTCGTCATGGAGTTCCCACCCGGGTGTCCCTTTCCGGAACGTGGCTGCTTCAGGAGCAAGGTTGGTATGCCGGATAACAGCTACCGGCACACGACCCTCATGAGCCCAATCCATGGCCTTGAGAAT
>JAKLGN010000105.1 GCA_022710665.1 Methanoregula sp.
CCGATCACGTATCCAGAAGATTGATTCAGGACAGGTTCTCTCTATTTTTTCAGATTCAGTTAAAAATCAGCGTCCCGCACTCTGACAGCCCCAGAAATCCGATGAGGATTTTGCGGAAGGAACATGAGGGCTTAGGGTGCACATCCGCCATGCACGTAAAAACGGTGTGCACAATACGGAACGGCAGGAGATAATGCTCTAAAGGTAAGAATGACGTCTTTCCTTGAGATGTATCCATGATGATGGGGAAATGATCCTCCGCTTTTTATTATGGGAAAACCCGTGCAGACGCATCCAAGCATGCAAGCGTGGGCACGGTCATGGCTATTTCCAACGCAGCCCTTGCATCTTATCCCCTTCCCCCTCTGCCGGTGACCCGAACCGGGCATATCACGAAGCATTGAAGATGGCAATGGACAGAGCAAACAAGAATTATATCTTTTATCCAGTCAGGACCCTGTGCATTCTGAAATAATTCAGAATGCATTATTTTATTTCCTTTTAAACAATTACAATCACAAGTATTTCGTTTACCATTCTCAGTCGCACAGCAGCTCAACTTCAGCGGCAAGGCGCTCCATCCGCTTCCTCGCTTTCCGCGGGAGGTGAATGGCTGAACTGAGCGACTCGTGAATGGTTACCCGTTTTTTCCCGGCGATCAGGTTGTCCGCGTGCGTGACGATCTTCTCTTCCGTTGTCCGGGGCATACAGTCGCGGGGAGAAAGACCCAGGAGAGTGCATTCGTCCGCACTCAGGCCGGCCCCGGTGTGACATTCCACGATCCGGGCGATCTCCTCGCAAAGACCCATGGTCCGAATGATGTCAGCCCCGCACTGGGCATGCCGGATATCGTGGATCCGGCTCCGGCCAATATCATGGAGCATGGCGCCCTCTTCCACGAGATGGTGATCACAAGCCGGATTATGGGCAGCATAATCGCAGGCACAGTCCCGTACTGCCTGGCAGTGGGCAATGACTTTTGTGCTGCACCCGGCTTTGTGCAGCAGGTTCCCGCAGGTTGTTTTCTGTGTATCAGGCATGACCAAGCGACTTTTTTATCGCTTCGATGCGGAACTTCAGGGAGCGGAGCAGCATATCGTTGTCAAAGTGCCCGAGCGGTTTTTTGCATTCGGGGCAGGTGAAATCGCTGTTCATGGCATGGGGGAAGGTGAAGAGGATCTGGCAGTCCTTGCAGATATAGAAATCATTCTCCTCCTCGTATTTTTCCCTGCGGGAGAGCTTCTCGAATACCACGGTCATGTCGTCTCGGATGGCATCATAGGTATGATCGATACGCAGCTGCCAGAGATAGGTGAGCCAGCCGGTCTCATTGTTCTTTATCCGGTGATACTCGGCAAGCCGCCTCTCGTACAGGGTGTAGAGCGTGTGCCGGACCGAGTTCAGGTTGATCCCGGTTTTTGCCGCAAGATCTTCATCGCTGTGCTCCCCTTCCCGCGGGAACCGTTCAAGGAGGTTGAGTCCCTCGTCCCCTACCAGGCGGTGGAGGTAGGCGCGGATTGCCGGATCGTTCAGCGTCTCTTCGGTTGCATCCATCAGCGCATATATTGTCGGACAGTGCTAATATGCTTATCCAGCATTGCGAGTGCTGCATCGCGGGTCGGTCCGCGCCCGTACACGCTGACGAGTGCCCGGTCCTTTTCAAAAACCGTGCCCGGCCAGGGAATGTCGGCTACAAACTCCCGGAATTTACTCAGGTCCGCGCTCACCTTCCTATCCCGGTCGGCAAACAGGATGCTCCGAACCGCAACCTCCCGGGGCTCCGGGCGCTGTTCCGGCATCTGCCCAAAACAGGCTCCGGCATGGAGATCGAAGAGACTGCACCCACAGGCCATCTCCACGGTATCGACCGTTCCCTGGAAGCGGGGGTTCACCTCAATGGCCACCGGTCCGCTCTTCCCGACCACGAAATCGATCCCGATCGTCCCGCGGCACCCGCTGGCGGCAGCGATACGTTCGGCAAGGGCGATCATCTCCCGGCCTCCCGGGTGGACAAACGGGGTGACGGAGCCCGAAAACCCGTAGGCGGATTCCCCGCTGCCCCGGAGGATCTGCTCATTGGCGGTTATCGCGAGGGCACGGGAACCGTCCGTGATGCAGCAGACGCTTGCCGGGATACCCCTGACGAGCTCCTGCCGGATGTGCGGGACATCCCCGTACAGCTCCTTCCAGGCTGCCATCTCTGCATCGGAACGGATCATGGCATTCCGCCATCCCCCGGCACCACACCGGGGCTTCACCATGGCCGGGTACTCCCCGGCCGGCAGCAGCCGGGGTACCGGCACCTCAAGGGATTCAAAGAAGTGCTGGGTGTCGAGCTTGTCGAGGAACCGTGCGCTATCGTGAGCGGGAGTCCCCAGGAGCGGCACGGGCGGGGGGAGGGTCTCGGCACCGGACGTGGGAACAAAGTAGTCGAAGTGGTGCCGGCTGCAGATCCGGTCGATGGCACCGGGCAGATCTTCGAGAGACAGGAATTTTTCCCAATCTTTGGTGCACCAGACCAGGTCCTGGTCGCAGAAATGGTCCACCGCACAGACTTCGTACCCGGCCCGCGCTGCCGACTGCGCCACGTGGCGGGTGGCAAATCCGGCAACCAGCACCCGGCCTTTCACAGCTCCTCCGTCTGTTTGCCGGCCTTTGACGGGATGATACGGATCTGCGCCCCGGGGAACTTGTTGTTCAGTTCGGTGCCATTGGAGAGGTGGTCGAGGAAGAGGGCCAGGCTCGAGATCTCGGAATGGGGCTGGCCGGTGACCGCAACATTGTAGTCTGCAAGGCCGTAAATATCACCGGGCACCTTCTCCGCCCCGACAATCACGAGGATCTTATCGTGGAGCCGGACATCACCGATCACATCCGGCAGGTTGAGCCCGTACATGGTGAGGTGGACGACAACCCCGCCGTGTGCTTTCCAGTCCCTGATGCAGGACCGCCACTTCACGTTATCCTCGCAGAAGAAGCTCCCGCCCCAGCGCGAGGCGACATCGGCGATACTCTCCACAACACCCTTGTCGGCTGCTGCAAGGTACATCCCCTGTGCGCCAAGGGCCCGGGCTGTCAGCCCCACGTGGGTGGTCACCCGCTGGTCCCGCTCCGGGCGGTGCCCTATCCGGAGAATAACGACTTCCCTTCCGGTCATGGGCTCTTTTTCTTCTCCTTTATCACGCCGTTTTCTATGGTGAACGGGAGATCCTCTTCGTATTTGCACTGGTTTCGGATGAGAGCCTCGCCAAACGAGAGCGTGCGCACCGAACTGCCGCTCTGCTCCACAAGACAGGATCGTTCAAGGCGCGTGAGGGATGCCTGCACTTCGGGTATCCCGAGATCGCATCCGGCTGCAAGGGTGTCAATACTGACAGATGATCCTTCCGGTATCCGGTGGTAAATCAGCCAGTCCACATCCGCTTCTTTCACCTGTATTCATCTCCCGTTTATGGGAATAAGGATTGTTGTTCTTTCGAATCCAGTCCAAAAACGAAGTTCATCAATTTTTTTAACCCGGGCAACCAATGAGTGCCCATGAGTCCTGACAGGTCAGCAATCCCGTTTCCTGAACTGGCCGCCCTTGCCGACAACCTCCTTGAAGAGAGCGATGACGATGTTGAACGGCTTGCTGCACGGATCGGGTCTCTTGATGCGGACATGCGCAATGAACTGGTGGTGTCCGACCTCCTGAATGCCTGGCAGGTCTTTTATTATTATTTCCGTACCATGCCCGACGAACTGGTAAAAGAGCGGCTGGAACTGGAGCCGGCGTCTTCCCTTCCCCGCGGCCTGAAGATCGTTGAGGTGGAATTTCTTGAACTCTTCTTTGTCATGAACGATCATAAGCCGCTGATTGTTGTCAGTGACGGGGAGAAGGCGGTTGCCACGTTCTTTGGCAGAACCGCATATGCAAACGGGATGAAGTACCTGGAGAACCCGGAATATTCGGAATAGGGTATTGGCCGATCCGGACTCAATACCACGATGCGGTAATCTCCTGTTTTCTGGTCCGGTGGGATCGCAGGACATCCTGCGGCATGAGAGGGGCGAAGACGGCATTCCGTTCTGATACCTTTGGCAGGTCAGAAAACCCGCTGGGTTCTTCACCAAATCCGCGCCTGTTCTCCCTCAACACCAACAAAGATATAAATCACCATGAATAATCACATAGAAATATGTCCGGCCGGACCACCCGGCCGGCAGCCTGAATACCTGAACGCTGCTGCCATCCGGGCAACAAAGAACAGCGGCGAAAAGGACGGAGGGATCGTTATACATTACCATCCGCGAGCGGAAGCTTCCGGAAAAAAGGATGGGGGGATCGCATGAGCCGCGGGCCCCGGTCGCTCAGGGCAAAGCTCGAGTCGCTGCCGATAGCCGAGAAACGCGGCCTGGTCATGCGGTACCAGCACCGGCGGGGAAATGTCTGCGACTTTTCCCTCATGAGCCCGGGCCTTGTCAGCTTTGTCTGCGTGATGCGACTGATCCGGCTCAG
>JAKLGN010000106.1 GCA_022710665.1 Methanoregula sp.
GAGTTTTTCCATACCGTCCGGGATCTCCTCTTTCTTTGTCACGAACCGGAACGCAACCGGTGAACCGGAGAGTTTTAAGAGTTTTTTGAGCGTTTCTGCAGATTCCGGGTAATTCATGGGTATCTTTACAGATGATGCCATAATCATAACCTCATACATACAGGTCTGGATTTGTGTATATGCTATCCATATCAGAGAAAGTGATTTAAAGATACCGCAGGATTGCAGCAGGAGGAGCGGAAACGCGACCGGGTACGATAGCATCACTTTTCACCAATAAAAACAGGAATGGCCGGGCCTAGAGGCCGGCATATTCCAGGAGCAGCAGGAACCCGACCATGCACACTTCCAGAATGAATATCGTGATCCACGGATTCAGCCGCAGGAACTCCGGAACAGTTACCACGGGGAAGGGCCCCTGGGAGAGGATCCCGTCCTTCAGGGACGGATAGAAACCTGCGAAGATTCCAACACCAATGAGCATTCCCACCATTCCACCAAAGAGCGCGTCGAGCGCTCCCGTTCCAACCGCCCCGGCGACGGTCCCCGGACAGTAGCCAAGCAGGGCAAACCCTGCACCGAAGATCAGACCGCCGATAACATTCGAGCCCAGCGTCCCATGCGCTGCATGGAGGTTGGCAAATCCCCATTGTTTCAGGATTTGGAAGACGATCATGCCGATGATAACGGCCGAGAGCATCATTTTGAGCACCGTGAAATCAACGAGAAGGAGCTGGTTCTCGATAACCCCGTAATCGGTGACCCCGGACTTCTGGAGGAGAAAACCAAAGCATATCCCGATGGTGAAGCCGAGTACGATCTGCGTTCTTCGGTTGTTCCGGATCCATGCAAGGGAGGTCATGCCAAACCTACCCCGATTACCCTGTACAGGAGCATAGCCACGATAATCCCGCCAATGAAGAAGCACGTGGCAGTTATCATACTGGCAAGGGAGAGCTGGATCGACCCGCTGATCCCGTGCCCGCTTGTGCATCCACCCGCCCACCGTGCGCCGATACCGAGAAGGATCCCCCCGATAAGGGCAGCGCCAACGCGGAGAACGACGTTATTGCCAAAGACCGACCCCCAGAGTGCCGGAACCCAGGTGACGTGAAATGTACCGGAAAGGAGGGATGATAGCAACGCCCCGATGATTATCCCGGGAATGATCATGAAAGCCCAGTCAACCCGGGGTACGATATCCCGGTAATATGCCATCCGTTCTGTTTTTTCTGCATTGATCATTTTACCTATCAGCCCGCGGGCCTTGACAAATGCTGTCGAGCATCCCAGAGGCCGGTCTGCCAGAACCAATGCAAGGCAGCTCAGAAGACCGATACCCGCACCGGCTATATACGGTGACCAGGAGACCTGAGTTAACATTCCGAACACAACCATTCACCCTACTACCGCAATGCGATGTGAGAGGGTAAAAAAGATCGGGTTGTGCCAGTCACCCCTCATGGGGACTCAGGTCGGCAGGGGCAGTTGCACATACCCTTTTTTACCCGGACAGGGCAATACTTCTCCGTGAAAGGGACCGGCCAATGATTCGCCGATCACTCGATATCACAGGGGGAATACATGGATTTTAAAGATATGCTTGGCGATGCCTTCTCCTATGCGAAAGAAGGAATTTTTGAGAACATGAACCGGTGGCTAAGATTGATCCTGGCAATTATCTGCCTTGGTATCCCGTTCAACGGGTACATCATGAGGGTATACCGGGGGACGAAGCCTGCGCCGGAAGTAGACCAGTGGGGGGTGCTTTTTATCGACGGCCTGAAACTGCTGGTCGTGGGAATTATGTACGCAATCCCGATGATGATTCTCTGGGTCCTCATCTATGGCCCCATGCTCTTTACCCTCTTCAGCGGTACCATAAATGAAAACGCAATGGCTGATTTCGAGCCGAACATGCTCCTGATGTTGCTGTTGTATGTGTTCGAATTCGCCATGATGCTGATCATCCCGGTCGCGTCCATTCGGTTTGCACGGACCGGTTCCTTTGGCGAGGCATTCAACTTTAGTGCGATCTTTGAGACAATAGGGAAGATCGGCTGGATCAATTATATCGTTTCCCTTATCCTCGTATCCATTATTGTCAGCATCCCGATCATCGTCCTTGTCATAGGATTCATCATTATCGGCGGCTTATCCCTGTTCCTGCTGAAAGAGGCCGGTGTCCTGGTATTCCTCGGTCTGCTCGGGCTCATGATCCTCCTGATCCTCATCCTTTCCCCGCTCTTTGGGGTGTTCCAGGCACGGTATATGACCCGGGTGTACGAGAGCGCGGACAGGCAGGTATAATTTTTCCGGGCCGGGAATGCACCGGGATCTCCCGTGATGTGCTGGCAGAAGGTTCCCCTTTTTCAACCGCCAGAATTACATCCCATAATAGTATATTGTAGTGGAAGGAGCGTGTATGGATCCTGATACTGAACTGCGCCGTATCGCCCGGACGCTCGGTGCGGATTACTTTGGCATTGCAGACCTGAGCAGTGCCGGGGACTTCATCCGTGCGCAGGGAGGCGCCCGCGTTGCCGGTTACTGCCGGGCAGTTGTGATGGGAATCCGGCTCCTGGATGAGATCGTCGATATGGTAGCAGACCGGAATGACCGGATCGGCGCTTCCCTGTACCGCCACAACAGTTACGATGTCGTGAACCAGGCTTTGGATGGGATGGCTTTGCGGGTTGCCAATACTCTGCAGCGGCAGGGATACCGTGCCTTCCCGGTTCCCGCGTCGAAGCGGGTGAGCGATGAACAGATCGCAGGGATCTTCTCCCAGAAACTGGCGGCGCACCTGGCCGGTCTCGGCTGGATCGGGAAGAACTGCCTGCTCGTGACACCGGACCACGGGCCGAGGGTGCGGTGGATTGCTGTGCTGACCGATGCCCCGCTCGCCCCGACAGGCACACCGATGAAACCGCGGTGTGGAAAGTGTACTCAGTGCGTGGACATCTGCCCGGTCCATGCGTTCACCGGGCGCCCGTTCCGCGAGGATGAGCCCCGGGAAGCCCGCTTCGATGCGGCTGCCTGCGACCGGTATTTCAAAGATCTCGAAGCGGGCAGCGGCCCGTCAGTCTGCGGCCTGTGCCTTTTCGTCTGCCCGTACGGGAGAAAGAAACAGGATCGGAGAGCCAAAACCGTACCGGAATAAACCGGGACCCCCCGCCCGTGCATTTTTTTATGGGGAAATTGAGGACCCTGTCGTAGCAACCCATGCAATAGCACCGTTCTCATACCGATAGAACGTCCCATACCGTTTCCCGTCAAGCACGATGATCTTCTCCGGGTTCGTTCCCTTGTAGCGTTCAGCGGGGAAAAGGGAGAACGGTTTTAACGTCTGGTTCGATCCACCCATGCCCCCGGCATCATATGAGTATTCCTGGCTGTCCGGATAACGGAGGATGACCTGGACTGACTGGTACACCCCTTCATTGACCTGAACCTTGCCTACGAACTCGTAGATGGACTCAGTGGCGGGATTCATCCCGAAATGATCGACCTTGATCCGGGCGATCTCATTTACAGGAAGTTTGGTTACGAGGGGCGCAGTGGTGAGCGGAGTTATGGTATCCGGGGTCAGCACAGCTGCCGGCGGGGATGCACCGGTCGTGCCGGTACAACCGGAGAATACTGCCAGCCCGGCAAGAAGGAAGATGAGGAGACCGGGTATTCTGCGATTCATCACTACACGTTGCCGGATGGAGCTATTGAATATTTCGTCCGCAGCGGTGGTTCCGACACTGGTATGCCGGCCGGGGGCCGCTCCACCGCCATGCCAGATAATTTCTTACCAGATGAAAGGGAGAAGCCTGAACCGTACTTTCCGGCAATACTCCCCGTAACCTTCAAGTTCCCTCATGAGCATTCGTTCTTCCCCGACAGTCCGGATCATCAGGAGAACCGTGAGGGCAAGACCGGCAATGATGCCGTAGAACGAGCCGAGAAGAAGCGGCGTGGAAAGAAACATCAGAATCCCCCCGAGGGTCATGGGGTGCCGTACAAACCCGTATACCCCGGTTGACACGACGGTCTGCCCGCGCTCCTTCTGTATCCGTACGAGCGGAGAAAGGAAGGTGTTATCAGTATAGGACCGGAAGATGAAGAAAAATGAACCGGCCAGACCGGCCACTCCAAGAAACCGGAGCCAGAGGGGGAAGATCGGGGACCACCCGAACCGTTGTGCATCCAGCGGCATGATAACAATCCAGGCTGTAAATCCGGCCACGAGGCCGTACACTACAAAGCGGTCCCAGGGTTCCTGGTTACCGGTGCCGGGCTGACGGTACCGTTCGGCAAGAAGGGCCGGGTCTTTCCGGTACAGATACAGTATTGTCGAATAACAGAGCAGGAGAAACCAGATGGTAAAGACCCAGGCTTCGCGCCAGCCCCAGTCCCCGGCGAGGAGAAAAAGAAGGGCCGGGAACAGGATGTACAG
>JAKLGN010000107.1 GCA_022710665.1 Methanoregula sp.
TCGCAATGCGCCCCCGCACCCGATGGGGGCAGGGTGGTGGCGCAAGGGGGGTCGATCAGTGGGAGAAAAAGAGGTATTCTCCAGAGCCCTCTCTCCTTATCAAGAGGACCCGGGACCAAATCCGTATCGAACCCGTTCTGAACTACTAAAGGGCAAGGTATCCTTTACCCGTCGTGAAACGATATCAGGCCGGATCTTCGTTTGAACTTCCCGGTCCAAACCCCCAATGCTCTGGAGGAGTCCATTCGCACGTACTTCACTGGCAATGGCAGGGAAGCGGCGACCGAGTGAGCCACGGGCAGATATGGCCGATCCCGTGTCGGCCCGCGAGTAACGTGCGATACCTTCCCGCTCAGATCCTGCTGCAGGAAGATACACCGGCGCACGTACTGCACAGAAACGGGCCTCACCCTTGAGACCCCTGCCGCTGGAATAAAGAAGCTCAAGAGGGCTTTGACAATCTCTGACCTGACGTCTTCCTTGGTGAGATGGTATCCAGCTTAAAAAAGTGCCCGGCGGGCTCCTCCGACAGTGAACTTTTGTGATAATGACCTTGCTCATGGTAAGTTTGATACCTTTGGGTAGATCATCTGAGTACAGGAACTGCCATACCCGTGCGGAAAACCGGCACTGCACGCAACCGGCACTCCCGTCGCACCCGGGACACGGGGTGGGGAATTTCCTGATGGCGGGTGAAATCCGGAGCAATGCAGGCAAAAAAAACAATCCGGAGCTTGTCTGTGTGGCACCATGGGTCCGTTGCCGGGAATCTGCTCCCGGCTGGAGACTATATGAAGGAAAAAATGCAGGTTACCATTCATTGCAGGGAGATTTGCAGTACGGCGGTATTCCTTGTGCTGTTCGGACTCCTGGCCCTCTTTGTGCAACCGGTCCATGCCGATACCCCTACTGTCACGATTACGGACTACAAGGTCATCCCGTCAGTACTGATGCCCGACAGCATGGGGACCATCACGGTCACCATCAAGAACACGGCATCTAGCGCCTCTATCAGTGAGAGGACCGGGCCGCTCTCCTCAGATATGTCGGGGACGACCAAGGTCACTGATATCAATGTCTATATTGAAAATGTCCACCTTGAAGGCAATGGCATCGACGTCCTGACCGAGGACTTCAGGCGGGTCGGCGAGCTCGGCCCCGGCCAGTCCACGACCATCACCTTCGCGATACGTGCCCCGACCAAGAGCGGGATGTACTTCCCCGAGGTGTGGGTGGACACGTACGGCGGCCGGAGTGCCCGTTACCCGATCCCCGCGAACGTCAATACCGCCATGGGTATCCAGAAACAGGCTATCCTGATCATGGACAGCACCCTTCCCGGTACCGTGAACCCGGGCGATGAGATCCCCGTGACGCTGAACGTGAAAAATGCCGGCCAGCTGCTGGCTGACGACGTCACCTTAAGGATTGTCAACGTCAGCAGCATTGCCCCGAAGTCAACAGACCTCTACCACCTCGGGGCGATCAGTCCCGGTGAACAGAAGGCCGTGAATCTTGCGCTGCTCTCTGACCGGGACACACCGGGCGGCCTCATCCGGGTACCTGTTGCCATCAGCTATAATTCCCTTGACGGTACGCCTGTTATGGAGCTGACCGGAATCGACCTGATGATGAAGGGAAAGGCAGAACTCGGTTTTGTTTCGGTTGACACGAGCCCTCCCCGGCTGACAGAGAATACACCGTTTGACCTCACGATCCGGGTCGAGAACACCGGTACCGGAGAAGCCAAACAGGTCTCGGCAACGATCGACCTGCCGGTGGAAGGCAAGAAGGAAGCGTTCATCGGCAAGATCAAGCCCGGCAACGATGCCCCGGTCATCTTCCTCCTCGAGGGAGCGAAACCCGGGACCCACCCCTATACCATGACCATAACCTATACCGATGACATGGGCACCCACACGATGACCCGGCAGATGAACCTGCGGGTCCCCCCGGCGGATATGGCCGGAACCATCCTGATCGGGCTCGTCATCCTTGCCATTCTCGGGTTTGCCGGTTACCGGTACTGGTATCTTCCGAAGGTCAACGGCGACGGTAAGTTCCCATGGGAAAGAAAGAGCTGAAGGTTGCGTTCCTGCTGGCGCTGCGATCGCTCCAGCGGGGAAGCCGCTCAAGCGTGATTTTGACCATCCTGATCATCGCGATGTGCTTCACCAACATGGTATTCCTGCCGGGCATCTTCAACGGGATCGGGCAGAGCATCACGGCGCAGATCGTGGATTACGAAACGGGCAATGTCCTTGTCAGCCCCAAGAGCGGGGAGCAGTACGTCACCGACCTCGATGCAGTCCTCGACCTTATCAACGGCATGCCCGGGGTGGAGCGGGCAACTCCCCATTACTCCAAAGCGGCAACCCTGAAGTACCGGGGCCGCGTGCTCGGCGTCTCGGTACGGGTCATCAAACCGGGTGATGAGAAGTTCGTCTCGCCCCTGTATTCGAAAATCATTGCCGGCAGCTACCTTGGTGAAGATGATACCGGTGAGATCATCATCGGCAAGCCGGTTGCCGGCGATCGGACAGTGAAACAGGAAGATGAGTTCCAGCCCTCGCTGGGAGGGGTCCAGGTCGGCGATTCGATCACCCTTGAGTACGGGCCGGGATACAGCCGCGAATACCGGGTGAAAGGGATCTATTCCACCGGATGGTACTCTGCTGACAACACGGTCTATACCACCTGGAGCGACATGGAGGGAGTCGAGGGGAGAACGCTGGACCGGGCGGAATATATCACCGTCAGGACAAAACCCGGGTACACGGAAAAATTCATCAAGAACGAGCTCGAGCAGTACGGGGTCTCCGAGAGCGTGTCAACCATGAGCGACCTCCTTGAAAAGGGCATGGGCCGCGCCCTCCAGAGCTTTGCGATCATCAACATGGTTTCGCTCATAGTCGGGGTCATCATCACCACGGTGGTGCTCTTCATCGTCATCACCATCAAGACCATCAACAGCCGCAAGCAGATCGGGATCCTGCGGGCAATCGGTGTGGACAAGGAGGTCATCATGCACAACTATGGCTTGCAGGTGGTTATCCTCGCGGTCCTGGGGATCTTTTTTGGAGCCCTCCTCACGTTTGTCCTGTCCCTCTACATGACTGCTCACCCCATTGTCACCCCCGAATGGTCGGCGACCCTGTACCTGACGCCGATGGATTATGTGACAAACTCCCTGATCCTCTTTGCCGCCTCCGTTGTGGCCGGTTATGTGCCCGCCTGGCAGGTCTCGCGGGAAGACATCCAGAGTGCCATGAGGGCCTGAATGATCGAGATTTACGATTTGCGGAGGATTTACCGTATGGGAAATGTCGAGGTCAGGGCTCTGGATGGCGTTACGCTCACGATTGAGAAGGGAGAGTTCCTCGGTATCACCGGGGCGAGCGGGAGCGGCAAGACCACGCTTCTGCACCTGCTCGGGCTTCTCGATCTCCCCACCTCCGGCCGGGTGATCGTTGACGGGCTGGATATCCTTGGCCTTACCGAATACGAGAAGACGATGTTCCGCCTCTACAAGCTCGGCTACGTCTTCCAGGACTATGCCCTCGTGCCCGATCTCACCGTGATGGAGAATGTTTCCCTGCCGGCGATGCTCCGCAGGGACCGGACCGAAGCGCAGGTGAAAAAGGACAGTTACGGGATCCTGCAGCGGATCGGCCTGTGCGACCGGAAGGACCACCTGCCCCGTGAACTTTCCGGCGGCCAGCAGCAGCGCGTATCGATCGCACGCGCGATGGTGAACAGGCCGGATATCCTCTTTGCCGATGAACCCTGTGCCAACCTCGACTCCGAGAACTCCCGGATGGTGCTCGACTTATTCCACGAGATCAACGAGGAGATGAAGCAGACCATTATCATGGTATCCCACGAGGACTGGCACAAGGACTACTTCCACCGCATCGTACGGCTGAAAGACGGCAAGATCGTGAGCGACGGGAAGAACGAGCCCCGGCGTGCTTGAGGGAGATACTGGAAATCCGTGTTTTTAATCCTTCCCTTGCTGACAACACTGTGAGAATGCGGATCCCCGGTACTACGAATCATGGCGGTCACCGTTATTTCTCCCGGTTGTCATTTTGCCCTGCAGCCAGAGGAACCTGCAATGACGTGCCGTCTCAACCGGTTACGGAAGGGCACTGATATGCGGCTTCGCGAAAAAACAAATGCTCTGGAGAAACCCTTTTTTTAAGATGATCGCCCCCCTTGCGCCAGCCCGGCCCCAAAGGGGGCGGGGGCGCTTGTGATTCTTCGGTATTACCCTACAAACCCAATACTTTTGTGTGCAGCTCATACGGCGCAATCCTGACCGGGGCGCCGCAGCGGCGGGGGTAAAGCCCACGGGAGTGTCAGACGGTATAATCAATGGTTTTTTAAAAAAGAGCAAAAACGAATAATAAAATTTATCATCTT
>JAKLGN010000108.1 GCA_022710665.1 Methanoregula sp.
TGCAAGGGGGTAAGTGAATCCCCGAAAGTATCGTGGAGTTCCATTCCTCCAGGTACTAAAAGTCTCGTCCTCATACTTGAAGATCCCGATGCTTCCCAAGGTATCTTCACGCATTGGCTTGTCTACAATATACCGCCATATTCTGGTGAACTTGGACGAGGCCAGTCCAATGCCAAGGTGCTGACAAACAAAGCCCAACAGGGTGAGAGCAGTACAGGATTCCGGGGGTACTATGCCCCATGCCCGCCAATCGGCTCCACACACCGCTATATTTTCCGCCTCTATGCGCTTGAGAGCTATCTTGCTCTTCCGACAGCGGACAGAGATGCAGTCGACAAGGCAATAGCCGGCCACATGCTAGCGAAGACCGAGTTTATCACAACATTCAAGCGGTAAATCTCCTTTTTTTAAAAGCCCTGTCGCGGACTGAAACCGCAGAAAAGCCGATAATGACCAGCATGATCAGGGAGCTTGTAAAAAACCCTCAAGCATACCTGGCAACCGTAATGATAATCCCTGTTACCAGCGGATTCGCTGCATGACCGGTCCTCCTTGATAGATGAGAGTGCCCCCTTGGAAACACCGATCTGCTTCTTGACTGGGAGTTCCGGCTAAACTGGGAGTTCCAGCTAAAAGCGTGGGAAGAACCGGTCGAGAGGGACATACCCTCACCAAAAAGAGGCACATATGGCAAAGATTGGTGTTGATGATGATGTTAGCAGGATCGCGGCATCGGAAATCCCGATGAGGGCAATTCCAGCACAAATGTGGAGCCGCTGGTCTATACGATCAGTGATATTACCAAAAAAGGGTTGGTTATAGCAACAATCGAAATGAAAACAGAATGCCGGCAAGGGGAGAGAATGCGGCGATGAGGCCGGTTATGGCGTGATTCGCACCTTAGTTTTGGGAGAACATAGGGAGGACCGGGTTCTTTGAGATGGTTGTTGAAAAGATGGTAAAGATCCCGGGCAGGGACCGGTAGTTCATCAGTCTTCGATCCGGTGTGCCGGGTATTGCTGCATCAGCTGATAAAGCCAAATCCCTTCTACCCTACTGCGTTTTTTCGGCACTTAAGAATACAGGTTGTTTTTTTTTGAAGGATACTCCGATTAAAGACCAAAGCGGACCATTCCTCCCGTACCGCTTACTCCAGCGTCCGGCGGAATGTGGTTATCCCAAGGATGATCGCTCCCGTTGAGAATAACAGCAAAGCCAGCAGATCCATACCGATGACTCCGAGCCCCTGCCCGCGGAGGATGATACTCCTCAATGCATCCACGGCATAGTATTCGGGATTGATGATGGTTATCCACCTCAGCCAGTCAGGCATACCGACGACCGGGTAAAAAGCGCCGCTGGTCATGAAGAGGATTAAGCTGAAGAAAGCGGCGACCGCAGCGTACTCCTGCTGGTTGGCGAACCGCGATGCAGCTGATACCATCAGGCTGGTCACCCCGAGGCTGGTGATAAAGAGCACAACGAGAACCAACAGGAAATCTTCAGCACTCTGGATGATGATGCCGGTGATGAGAATATCTACAATAAAAATGATAAACCCTGCAAGGAATGCCCGGATGGTACCGCTGCCGATCATTCCGAGGATGATGCTCGACCGTTTGACAGGTGTGACAAGGTATCCTTCGATGATCCCCATTTCCCGGTCCTTGATCAGTGCAATGCCGCCGCCCATCATCGTTGACATGAAGATGGCCATGACAATGACCCCGACCCCGAAGAACTGGATATACTTGATGTCCCCGTAAATTTTATTGATCTCTACCCTGTTATTTGCACCGGATGACATGAGCGCCATCTGGACCCCGGACTGGACCAGCGAGGGTATCATATACTCCGAACTGTCCACGTACAGCCGGACCGCGTCGCTGCTGGAGACTGTTGAAGGAAACACCACCACTGCCTTGACAATGCCGTTGTTGAGATCCCGTTTTGCCTTCGCTTCGTCGGTATACACCTTGACATCGAACATTCGCGGGTTGTCTCTCTGGGCCAGAACCTTCAGCATATCAACCGCAGAGACAAACAGAGGGGTACTGGTCGAGAAGGACTCTTCCTGGACAACGGCAATCGGTACATGGGTGATAGTACCGCCCATTGCATTTCCGAAGATGATCAGGTACATGATGGGCATGAACATTGTCATAAGGATGACAAACGGGTTGCTTAAAAATTTCTTGAAATCCCGCTTGAATATCGCCACGGCACCCTTGATCATGGCGACCTCTCCCCTGCTGCGGGTTTTGCGTTACTAATTCCGCCGCCATCAAGCTTTTTCCCGGTCAGGTAGATGAAAACGTCCTCGATAGTGGGCGGACGGATTGAGATGGAGGTCATCGTAATGGAGTATTTTTCTAGGACAGCGACAATAGCCGGAAGAACCCGGCTTCCGTTTTTTGCCGAGATAAACACTTTCCGGTCCCGAAAATCAACAGAAGTGATCAGGCTGTTCTCGTGAAGCTCTGCAAGGGCCCCGTTATTCATCAAATCTGCACCGATCTCTATCAAATCACCGGCAGGGATCAGTTTCCGCAGGTTATCCGTCGTATCAAGGGATATGAGCCTGCCTTTGTCCACAAATGCGATCCGATTGCAAAGCTTTTCTGCTTCGTCCATGTAATGCGTTGTCAGAATGATCGTGGTTTTTTCTTCGTTGAGCGTAGAGATCTGCTGCCAGACTTCGCGCCGGGCTTCCGGATCAAGTCCTATCGTGGGCTCATCAAGAAACAGGATAAGCGGGTGGTGGATGAAAGCCCGGACGATCTCAAGTTTCCGCCGCATTCCTCCGGAAAAAGTCTCGACACGCATACGCGCCCTATCCTCGAGATCGGTCATCCGAAGGAGCTGCCAGATTCTGGTATCGAGTTCACTGCCGGGAACATTCACCAGTTTACCATAGAATTCAAGGTTGTCATAGGCCGTCAGCTCAATATCAAGAGTGCTGTTCTGCGGGCAGACCCCGATGATGCTGCGAATCTTTTCCGGGAACCTGGTTATCTCATACCTGTCCACAAAGGCAGTGCCGGATGTCGGTTCCATTAATGTGGTCAGGATCCGTATCAGGGTGCTTTTTCCTGCCCCGTTGGGCCCGAGCAGACCGAAGATCTCACCTCTCTTCACTTCAAATGAAACATCGTTGACTGCCGTCACATTTTTTGTCCTGCCCCCGAATATTTTGGTGAGATGGTCAATACGGATGATATTATCCGGTATATTGCGCGATCCGGTTGTCTGCCCGTCCCCATGGGGGGGGTCTTCCAAACATGGGGAATTGCGGCGTTCCAAATGGATCCCCTCAGATCAGTTTTCTAAAAAAACCCTCTGCAGGTATTCGGGCGAAGTGCAGAGCTTTTCGAGGTCTTCGTTCCCCTCACCAGCGGGCAGGGCTTTCATAACGGTTTTGTCGACTTCGAACGCATGGCGCAGGTGTTTTTTCCCGTCTGGTGTGATGTTTATGATTCCTACCCTGCGGTCTTCCGGTTTATTCTCCCGTTTGATCCATCCCTTTTCCTTGAGGCTGTCAATGAGGGCGGTCATAGAGGATTTTGAAATATTCAGCAACTGATCGATCTCCGATATGGAGTGCGGTCCCGATTTCATCAGGATGCCCAGCACCCGGTACTGGGCGGCTTCACGGCCGGAAATCCGCTGGGTAATCCTGAAATTTTTTTTATACATCGGCATCCGCACAAGCAGGTTACCCGCAACGTTATTCATCCTTCGCTCATTCATACCCGTTTGCTAAACGGAAATTCAGTTCCATTGGTTGATAGTTCTTTTGATGAATTGTTTTTATATCGGACTATTAACCGACATGCCGGAGAAACCGGAAGGAATAAAAAGAATTTTCAGCCACTTTATTCAGGCCGGGTCACTGCAATGGTTTATCATCTCCGTGGTTGTTCATTATTGCGAAGACACGAAAAAGCCGGAAGGGTAAAGAAAACGTGATTTCACTTCGTTTTTACCGGATTTATGACATTGGAAGAGAGATAGACCTGGACTGGCTGGAACGGGCGCTTGCCCAGAATTATTTTACGGCAAGGACGAGTTTTGTGCGGGTCAAACAGAAATCGATCATGATCGAAGAGCCACCGCTTATGATTCAGATGCAGCCGATCCGGGTAGAGCGTGACGGGAAACCCTTTGAATTTTCCGTGGTCGCCCGGGTATATGATATCGGGGCGATCAGTTTTTGTTTTATTTTTGAAGACAGGGATGCTCATTATTCTGCCCTTGAGGAGATTGCATTTTTATTCGCCGGGCAGGAGGGGCTCTCTGAGTTCTATTTGCAATACCTCAAGACCCTTGGTGAGATCATCAGATCTCACATCAGGAACTTCGCAACCGACCCGGATTTCTTTG
>JAKLGN010000109.1 GCA_022710665.1 Methanoregula sp.
AACAAGCCAGGGAGGTATGCCCGCATACCCCATCAGGAAGCGCCGGTCAGTAGTTCTCGAGCACCCCGGCCGTCGTGGTTTTTTGCTCCGGATACAGATCGTTCCTGGAAAGGCCCGGAGCAAGTGCGGTCAGGGGATCGATGAGCAGATCAACGGTACCCATCGGCGAGGTGACCGAGCGGGTACTGATCAGGGTACCATTCCGGTAAATCCCGACTGTAAGCACAGCACCGGAATTGTCCTGTTTCTGGACCGACACCTGCACGGGGCGATCGCTCCTGATGACCCTGTAATAATTATCCCCCCTGCCGGAAACCGGCTGCATGAATTCCGGGTTACCGGCAGAGCCGAAATAATAGGCTGTGGAATTCACCCGCACCCAGACGTCCGTCTGGGGGACCATGGATCCAGGAACGGAGGGGACGGTTTGTGCTATCCGTGTGGTGGCAGGAAGAACGGGAACCGGCAGCATTGTTTCAGGAGGAGCAGTGGGTACCGGCAGGGCCGGGAGGACAGGTGCAGCCATTGTGTCGGGGATGTGAGTGGCCGGCGGGAGGAGGAACAGTACGGCAGCGGCTGCCAGCGCAATGAGCAGGAGCAGGATGACCGCGTACGCAAGCATTGTTCTGATCGGGCGAATCTCGTGTGCCGGCGGAAGGGGGTGACGGATCTGGCGGGATTCAGCGGGTTCTGGTTTACCCTCCCGGTCACCCTCTTCCAAAGACGGGAGAACGAGAGATCCCTCCGCAGTGCTTTCGGGAACCGTTCCGGTGACCTGCGGTTCTGTGATCCCTTGTAAACCCGCCTCATCCCTCTCAGGTGCCGGTTCCGGAACGGGCCCGGTTGCCGGTGCCTGCTCCATGGTTTCCGGATCTCCTGCTCCAGTATCCGGTACCGTGATCATCCCGGTAATCTCCTCAGGTGCGGTACCAGCAGGAGGAGGTACTGTGGATGCAGCTTCCATTGCGGTGTCTGCAATTGGAACAGGCTCCGCTGAAACGGGTTCCGGAATCTGGAGATCCTGATCGGACGACACTTCCGGAACAGCCAGCGACCTGACCGTAGACCGGAAGGACTGGCTCCATGATTCATGATCCTGTTCTGCCAACACTGCCCGCTCCTGCTCACCCGGGGGGTTTACCCTGGTCTTTACCGGCAGCAGTTCTTCAATGATTTGCGGTATGACGACCCGGGTCGTGGGAGCGGGTTCCGCCATCGTTGTCCCGCGGTCCGGAAGGATTTCAGAGGCAGACTCTGCGGGCAGTTGTTCCGGTGTGGGGATCACCGCTCTCGCGGGAAGGAAAGCTTCCCGGACCGGTATCTCCCCGCTTCCTGCAACCTGCTCGGGAATTACGGTGACAGGAGCCGCAACCATCCTCCTTTCAACAACTTCCGACAGCGGAAGGACCTTCTCAGGTGCAACCCCGTGCCGGGCTGTGGGATGTAACCCGTCCTTTTTTATCACGGCTGGTGCTGCAGGAGTCTCATGGAGTATCGCCCTTTCCTGCCAGGCAACGCTCAGCCGGATCAGGGTTATCACCCATTCGTCCCGTTCCGGTTTCCGGTTCTCATTCGGGTTCTGGGAAAAAACAAGGTTGAGGGGCTCCCGGGCAACACCACTCTCTGAAGTACGGAACTGGAGCACGATGGCCGGGTCATGTGCGGGTGTCTTTCCTCCCTGCACGGACAGGATGGTAGCGAGGGGGATTATCCGCGGTTCAAACCGTTCGTTCCGGTTGTCGATCAAAAAGACCCTCTCGGTGGTCAGCATGACATCATACAGTACCGTGTCTGCACTGACGCGGTTCGTTGTCAGGACAATGGTCTCGCCACTTTTCAGGTACGGGCTTCCCATGCTGTCGATCAGCTCGTTATCATCTCTGTTGTTTGACGTGATATGCTTTTTAGGTGTACCGGACTCCTGTTACGGTGTTATATCAGGGCAGGCAGGACAGATCAGCCCGAAATCGTGCCAGACCTCCGCCCACGGGGTAAATCCTGTGCAGACCGCTGGCTTGGTATCATGGATCCTGCAGTACACTTTTCCATCGGACCTCCGGTCGAAGAATGGGCACGAGGAACGTTTTTTTCCGTCGGGGTCAACCCAGTAGTAGATCCGGTCAACACAGGACAGGTCTGCCTGCACAAGGTCCGCGGCGGTGCGATATGTCCCGTCAGAAAAGCGGATGAGCACATGGGTGAGGATGTCCTGCCGGTTGCCTGCAATCCATGGTATGAGATCGTCGATGATCCCTTTCTGGTCCCACCCCCATTTCTCGCAGCATATTCCGCATTGCCGGCAGGTCTGGGTCATGGTACAGACCCGATTCCGCAACCGTGAGCAGGACCTGGTACGGGGGGACTTATTTCGTAATCGGATGAGCGGCAGGAGATAAGAATCTCCGGTCCCTTCTGAAAAACACCACGATCCACGGCCAGAGGTTCCGGTTCATGATGGAAACCTTTCCCAAGGGCCGGCCACTTACCCGCCCCGTGCCGGCAAACGGGGTTAAGGGGAATCATAAAAAGGAAGTCCCCACCACTTACGGGTTTCTCAGATCCGCATTGATGTTTACCGTTCCTTTCGGGGCTTTGACAGATCCGCTGTTTATCAGGTCCCCCATGTTGTAGATCTCAACGGTCAGCCTGTTTCCGGTATTGTCCCCTTTTTGAATCATTACCGATACTATCTCATCCCGGACCGAGAGCTGGTAGATCTGGTTGCCCGTTCCGGCAATATCACGGAAACGTCCCGGGGCACCCGCAGAACCACTGAATGAACCTTCGTATACCACCCGTACCCATACTCCTGTCTGGGGGATGAGTACCTCCGTGGGTGTCGCTGGTGCGGTGGTGACAAGAGCCGCGGGTACGGTTGTAGTTGCCGGTGTGGCAACCGTTTCCGGCACCCGGGTCGTGGCCGTTGTCAGGACTGTCGCTGGAGTGGGAGTCGCGGGAGGGGGCGGGGTCTCACCCTTTAAAAAGAGGGACGGGGCAACCATGTACATCCCGGCGAGTGCGATGAGGATGATCGCGACCACCGCTGCGGCTATCGCCATACGGTTCTTTTGTGCAGCAGGTTCCCGCGGTTTGTGCGGTGCAAGCGGCGGGTTCCGGAACTTTGATTCCGTTTCAGAATTGAGTGCGGGAGCAGCTCCTCCCCCTGCCTCTTCCGGAAGGGGTCCGGGAACCCAGGGGGGCAGAATAACCATCGCCTTTCTGCCACCCACGCGTGCAGAAACGATGCTCAGCTCCTTGAGCCTCGCTGCCCATTCATCCCGCTCAGCCAGCCGGAACATCCGGGGTGCCTGGGGGAAGACGATCCCCAGTGCCTGCGTCACGCCCGGCCCGGTTACGAGGGAGAGAGAGATCATCGGGTCCAGAGCGGAGTTCTCCCCGATGGTGACCGTCTCGATAGCGTGAAAAGGAATTTCCTGGGGCCGGAGTTCTGCATGCCTCGTTTCGACGAGTATGAGGCGCTCGTTGGTGAGTATCGCCTCGGCTGGCACCGTATTGACAAAGATATTATTTGTGGAGAGGATGATCGATTCGTTGCTGCTCAAGTAGGGACTGCCCATAATACCATCTTCTATGGTTTTCTGTGGGCTCTTGATAGCAATATCCCTTATGGCGAATGAATCCGGCAGAAAACAAATAAGGGTATCGTCTCATTGTTCCCACCAACCCAAAATCGAAATCATGACGTGAAATCTGCCTGAGATGGAGCTTTAAGATTTTGATAAAAAAAAAGTATTCCCGGCACACTCGAGACAATGATGACGCTCCCGGGACTTGGCCCCGCCGCTATGGCGCCCCCTTTGCGATTACACGGTATCCCCAAATCGATGTCCGGTGATGCAGGAGGTATCACACGCCATCCCTGCCCCCAACCCGTGTGGCGGCACAGTGCGACAGGATTGTCCTCTTTTCTTGCGGCATATCTTTAAAAAAAAATGCTCTGGTGCAAAGCTGAAAAAAACTGATTGCCACGAGAATTACGATGGGACCGCGGGCGCGGGCCTCCTCGTCAAGGCTCTTCCCTGGAGCACGAGTGTGTCCTGGAATAAGCGTCAGGGGGGCCTGCCCCCGCATGCTGCCTTCCCCTTTGGGGAGAGCGGGTGTCACCCCCCCCCATGGTTCACTGACCAAAGGGCAGATGATTTCTCCAGAGCAAAAATAACCTTCCGAACAATAATTCCCGTCAGAGATAACGAAGGATAAGCGGTACCACAACCCGGGACATCACACTGCGACCCGGGCCCCGGAGGGGGAAAACCTGGCGCAAGTGGGAAGGTATTGTCTCATGACAGGA
>JAKLGN010000011.1 GCA_022710665.1 Methanoregula sp.
CCGGCAAGGTCCGCCCCGCTGAACGTGAGCGAGGTGTTGTCGTTGTTCAGGTTGGCCGAGAACCGGGACTCGAGCCCGCTCAGTTTATCGTTCAACTGCCGGACTTCCGCCAGCCGGTCATCGGGGAGTTTCAGGCCGTTCTTCTCGAATTCCCGGATTGTCAGGGTGTAGAGCCGCGACTCAGCCGGCGTCCGGGGGGCCTGCCCCTTCAGCGCGTTGTAGAGGGCCCGCCGGGTATAGACATCGTTGAGGAAGACCGCGGAGGACTCCTCGAGCGCCATGCCTTCGGCAGCCACCTGCGGGTCGGGATAGACGTACCCCATGAGGGTCATGGGATAGATCGCATCCGTGTAATCGCTCATGGCGGTATCGAATGCAAGCACGGTGGCATCAAACGTGCGGGCGCCGGGGGGCAGGGCGGCAATCGCGGTGAACGAGGCGTTGGCACGCTCCTCCGCAGCAGCGGCGAGCGCCGGAATCTCACCGGGCGAGTACCGGGCCTGGACCGGCGCGGTCACGGGCGGGGAGGATGCCGGCGATGGTGACGGCGATGCAGGTTGCTCCTCCAGGCACCCCGGGGTGAGGACGAGCAGGGCGGCAAGGACGATGGAAAGGGCGGGCAGGCAGAGAGCCGGGCAACCTGACAACAACGGCATAGTATTCCATAGATAAACACTGGTGCAGGATAAGGTTTGACCACCGGGACAGGGTTCGTGACGGGCTTTCCGGGAAAAGGAACCGGAGGCCTGTTATGAGAATTGCACTATCAGAGACTACCCCGGAAAAAGTACGCCCGTATCGGGTCCCGTTGTACCGCTTTTACTTCCAACCTCCAGGAGGCAGAGGTAATACTCCGGGAAAACACGGTAATTCTTCCGGAACAATTCGTGGTTCACCGACGGAAATTGGTGAGGGCATATTTCGCAACGTTGAGGCGGGCGATCGTTCGCCTCTTCGGGCTGCAGGAACTGGCAGGAACCTGTAACAGAGCTGGATCCAGTCGGATACGGGGCTGATGATTTCAGCTTACGAATCACACCCCTCATCCCCCAGCGCAACCGTAATCCACGACACCCGTCCCTCCTCCACCGCTTTTTTGATCAGCGACTCTTCCCGCGTCAGCTTCCCCTTCCCTTTCTTCACTTCCACAAGCACGACACTGATCATATCTCCATTTTCATCCTTTGCCTGTGTGTAGCCATCGAAGACAACGAAGTCGATCGGGTGCCCGATGAACCGGGCGTCGGACGCGGCGAACGGGAACTCCGGCAGGAACGGGGCCATCTGCTCCGCGATCTTTCCCTTGAGCGTGGAGCGCGAACGGTTCACCGAATCTTTCCGGATCGTGTCCGTGCACTCGATCTTCCAGCGTTCGAGATCGTTCTTTGCACGCTCTTCGTACACCCGGACCTGTGTGCGGAAGATGAGGTAGGTGAGAACACAGCCAAGGATGAACGCAACTGCGATGAGAAGGAAGTCGGACATGGTGTCTGAGTGTTTTTGTGCAGGGTATAGAATGGAGTCGGGTGCGTGGTGAATGTGAATGAAATGAAACGAAAATGCATGGTACATGAGCCTGCAGAGCGGCTCCATCATCACCAACGTCGTTCCTGTCAGGGATACAGGAGGGAGGAAAACCTGCATATTCGGATTATATGAGGTAACAACCGTTCAAAATCGCAAAAATTTGTCAGGTTATGACCCTGGCTGTCGCCCTGGTCACGGTCGGGAACAAAAAAAGAAAAATTACCGGATCTTCGCAGCTGCAGCAATCGCCATCTGCTTGAGCGTCTCGAAATCGGCTTCGGTCCCGACTGTCATGAACTGCTCGAACACGTCGTATTTCACAAAGGTAATCATGTAACTCATGGTATTATCGCTTCGGTCGTAGGCTTTCATCGCACGGCTGTAATCGCCGATGGTCGGGAGGGAAATCTCTTCAACAGTAAAATTGCTGTCTTCAGCCGGCATGGTTTTCCAGGTGTTGACCGTATCGAGGGCGATGAGTGTGATATTCTGAGTAGAGTACACGGAGATGACCTGTTCAAAGAAAGGTCCCTCTGACACATTTCCTCCGGTTTTCATATAGCCGGCATAATACCCGCGTTTCCAGCCGTGTTCGATTGCCCAGTACCGCATATTAGCAGCTTCCCTTTCGCCTTTTTCCAGCAGGGTGAAATTCCCCGGAAGATCCGCCGGCTCCAAAGCCATTTCTGCCGGTGAAACTGTTGAAAGGCCGGGGGTGGGTACCGGAGACGACGGGGCCGGGGATATGCACCCTGCGACAGCGAGAAGGGTGAAGACGACCGTGAACAGTAGTACGATGCTGAGGTAGTCTTTTGTCATGGGTTATTCATGCCCGCCCGGGACGATGAAGGTTTGCAGGGTTCCGGTCGTTTTACTGGTGAAAAATGGACCAGGCCGTATTTCCCGTCAGGTTTTTTGTAAAAGAGAGGAGCGTTGGAATGGATCGCAGGGATTGGAGAGGTTTGCCAGGATCTGGTGTGTCCAGCAAAAATTGGGGGGGGGAAGAGATTTTTCAGGAACAATTCAAACAACGACAAAGAGAAGGAGATACCCGCATCCTTCGGGAAACAGATCGATGGCAATTTTTTCCATGATACCAACGACATCGGAAATGGAAAAGCCCATGGTGCAGTATGGATGAATTCCGACAATTTTATTATAATCGATATCCGGAATAATTTCAAAATCGAATATTCTGTCTTTCCAACAGGATGTTCCCTGACAGACTCGGCCTTCAATACGTTCACCAGAATATCACCTGAAAATCCCACCTTCCGATCCACATCCGCGTCTCATCCTTCCGGAAAAAACAGAGATCCGATTTGAAATGATGAGGCTTCATTATGGGAATATTTCGAAGTATCCGGTTTTCTGTCGTTGTTGTACTCCTCTTCCTTGCACCGTTGAGCAGTGCTGCTGGCTTCCCCGCGACTGAATGGGAGGAGCTGCTGGGGGGCTCGGGCGATGAGTTCAGTCAACAGATCGACGATACCTATTTTTCCGACGGGTTTATCCTCACCGGCGTATCGTATTCGGATAACAGCGGGAATGTGACCCTGACGAACCACGGGCAGAGGGATATCTGGGTCGTGACATTGAACACCACGGGGGCCATCCAGTGGCAGCGACTGCTCGGGGGCAGCGACCAGGACACCGGCGCCTCCCTTGATCGGGCCAACTTTAATGGCTACCTCCTCGCCGCGGATACGCTCTCCAGCGCCAGCGGCGATATTATCAACACCAGCCACGGGAACACTGACGTGTGGATCGTCCACATGGACCCATCGGGTAACATCCTGCAGCAGAAGCTACTGGGCGGCTCGGGGACCGATTCCAACGTTGGGTTCCGGCAGACAGATGATCTCGGATTCCTCCTGGTCGGAGCAACGAATTCCAACGGGACCGGGGATGTCATGGCCGGGAACCACGGCGGTTTATTCGATGTCTGGATTGTCAGGATGGATGGGGACTGGAACATCCTGTGGCAGAGACTCCTCGGCGGGAGCGAGGAAGATGTCGGCTGGGATTTCGCTCTGACGAGGGACGGGGGGTCCATTATCACCGGGCGTTCGATGTCCAGTGCAAGCGGGGACGTCACCGGTACCAGCCATGGATTATTCGACGCGTGGATCGTGAAGCTGGACCAGGCAGGAAACATCGAGTGGCAGAAACTCCTGGGTGGCGATCGCGATGACGGGCTGAGGAGTGTCGCACTGACAGACGATGGAGGCTACATCCTCGCAGGATACTCCAATTCCGACACCATCAGAAATCCCGGAGTACTGAACCATGGAAATATGGATGCATGGGTCGTGAAGCTGGATCAGGCAGGAAACGTCGAGTGGCAGAAACTCCTGGGGGGCGATCAACGGGATGACGCCGAAGAGATCCTGCCTACCAATGATGGATTTGTCCTTATCGGGTGCTCGTCTTCCGGTACAAGCGGGGATATCACCGCGGTGAACCATGGCGGCTATTCTGATGTCTGGGTTGTCAAACTGGATAAGGCAGGGAACATCCTTTGGCAAGGCCTGATGGGCGGAGCCGGAAACGACTGCGGGTATGCCATCCGGCAGACTGCGGACGGAGGCCTTGTCTTTATCGGAAATTCAGACTCCAATGCCAGTGGCGATATCACCGGCACCAGTCGCGGCGGTTATGATTTCTGGGTCGTGAAGCTTACGAATCCCTCGTTGTATATCGACATCCTGCCGATAGGGGACCGGCAGCCTGGCGAGAAATTTACTATCACTACACAGACGAATCTTCGCACCGGCACAAATGTTCTCGTGGAAGTCATTTGTTCGTCACTCAACACGACCAAAAAGAGCTCGAGTGGTGAGTTCAGCGGGGTAACCGGAACAATTGCCGTCCAGCCATCCCTGAATGATCCCGTCAACAGAACTGCATTTGACCTCGATCTCTCACCGTTTGCACCGGACATCACGGAATGCCTCGTCCGGGAGAATGCCAGTTCACCGGCCGTCAGCGATACGGAGCCCTTCACGGTCGGCCTGGTCGCGGGTCCGACCACAACAGCGGCCGGACCAGATCCATTCGTTGTTGCCGTTGGGATCCTGTGCGGATACTGGATAATCCGTAGCATCGTTCCGAAAAGGAAGTGAACACCGATCCTGATGAAGGTAAATAAATGGAAATCCAGACTAATCAAAATAATATATTCACCCCGTCACCCTTCCGCTTAAATCAGGAGACATCCATTACCGAAAATACGATGAGAGCAAACCCGCCTGCCCCGGATGTCCCGTAAGCTGCGGAATGGAGAACCTTCAGGAGTTGTTATGCCCGACCTCGACCCCTACTTTTTCCAGAATAACCGGTGGTCCTTCACCCGGCACCGGGTCTGGAACCGGTGCCCCCGCCAGTACTATTTCGAATACATCGCCCCCTACGTCAGGTCGGATCCGGTCGTCGATCCCGGCAAGATCCGGTGGCTCAAGAATTTCACGTCCAAGTTCGTGGTCCAGGGGCAGGTCGTCCACGATATCATCGACCAGCAGATCCAGGCACACTGCGAGGAGCGGCCGATGAGCCTTGACGAAGCGCTCAGTACATTTTCCCGAAAGGTTGCCGCGTACAGGACTGTGGAAGGCATCACCTTCACCGAGTGCCATAACGGGCAGGCGATCCCGGACTCCTTCTATACCGATATGGAGGCAAACGGCCAGACCTGCCTCTTCACCTTCTTCGGGAAATGGCCGGAGTACGCGAAACGGCAGTGCCTGCGGCACGAGAAGTTCGACACCTTCATGGTCGGGGATACCGGGGTGACGGTCAAGGTTGACTTCATCGGGAAGATGCCGGACGGAACGCTCCTCCTCACCGACTGGAAGACCGGCAAGGACGATGACGGGAACGAGTCGGGACTGCAGATGGCAGCATACGTGCTCTGGGCGAAGGAGTACTACAACCTGCCTGCCGATGAGATCGGCACGGAGCTCGTCTTTCTCAAGACCGGCAAGACGAAGCCCTACAATTTCTTTGACGAGCAGCTCGTGGAGCTGAAGGAGATGATCGTGCCGGAGTTCGCGGCGATGAATGCGAGTTACGAGTTTGAGGATTTTCCGGCGAAGTCGTCGCAGAGGGAGTGCCTGAGCTGTAAGTTTGCGGAGGTCTGTGACAGGACAGAATCACCGGGATAAATGTCCCTTTAAAAAAAGCCAGGAGTCTCTCATTGTCATTTTTCTGAAAGTATCACCGGATAAAACTCAGCATGTTCAGTGAAGTAGAGCCATACCGCCACTGGAGTACCAAGAAGATTTCCCGCAGCCTGCCGGTACCCTTCCATCGATTCCGTGTATCCTTCGGAAACCGATGTAAAGTCTGCCGGGGTGACCGGTTCCGACTTGTAATCAATCACCACCCACGATCCGTCCTCCATCTCGCACAACCGGTCGATCTTCCCGGTCACCGGCTTCCCGTCAACTGTCACAACAAACGGAACCTCGCAATACGACCGCTTTACCCTCTTCATCAGGTCGGAGGCGAAGAACTTTGCAACAATCCCCTCACATTGCCGGACATGCTCCTCCGAGAATTCGCCGTACTCCTTCAGTACCGTCGCAGCATCCCGGCCCCGAAGCACTTCGTGGATGATGGTGCCTTTGAGGGTTCCTTCAACCTCCGGCAGATAGTTCGATCGGGCCGGCTCGTGAGCTGCCGCGATCTTCCGGTCCTTCTTCTCCAGTTCCGACACCGAGATTGGCTTCACCCGCTGCGGCCCGACTGAATACTCCGGCGCCTTCCACGTCCCGGTCTTCCCTGCACACTCCTCCGGCACAACAATCAATGAAGGTTCGACCCGCCCGGACTCTGCGGGGATCTTCGCCGGATCCGCGACAATCCGGAGCCGGACCGGCCCGGTCCCGTCCGCCAGCGGAAGGTCCAGCCCGCCGGCAGCAACCGCGTCGGGCGTGATCGAGAGCTCCGTGAAGATCCACTCGATCCGGGAGGTGGCGAGATCGTACGGGAGGCCGGGATCGTCCGGGGCTGTCCCGCTCATGATGAGGTGGTCCCGGGCCCGGGTGAGCGCGACATAGAGCAGCCGCTTCTTCTCCGCGCGCTCCTTCTGCTTCTGCTGCTCCCGGAGCATGAGGAGGACGGCGCTCTCCGTCATCTCATAGTCCCCCTCCGGGTCCGGGGCTTTGATCCCGACAACGAGCGGGTTGTCGCCGATCATGACCGGGGGATACCGGACCGGGAACCCCGCCCCCATGTCCGGCACAACCACGATCGGGAACTCCAGCCCCTTTGCCGCATGCACGGTCATGATGTTGACGGCGTCGGTCGCGAGCGCATCGAGCGGCGCCTCGCCCTCCCGCTCGTCCTCGTCCATCGCCATCCGGAGATCGGCAGTGAAGTCTGCAAGCCCGTACGGCCCGGCTTCCTCCCGGCTCCGGGCCATGCCGACCAGCTTCTCGACATTCGCGAGGATCTGCTCCCCGGCAGGAAGCGCGGCGTAGACGGTATAAATCCCGGACTCGGCGAAGATCCGGCGCAGGAGGGCGACCAGCGTCACCCGGCCGGCGTATTTCCGCCAGGACGCCAGGAGGTCCCGGGCGCGGGCCGCTGTCCCGCCCTCCTCCGCACGAACGGAGAGCTTGTCCCAGAGCGTCCTGCCCCGTTCCCGCGCGATCCGGAAGAGTTCCGCATCCGTGATCCCGAAGTATGGCGACCGCAGGATACCGGCAAGGCTGATATCGTCGTGCCGGTGTTCGAGGAACGAGAGGATGCTGTATACATCGTAGATCTCCTGCCGGTGATAGAATCCGGTCCCGCCGTGGACATAGAATGGGATCCCGTACTCCCCGAGCGCCGCGATGTAGTACGAGAGATTGGTCCGCTGCTCCAGCAGGATTGCGACATCGCCGTACCGTGCCGGACGCCGGGTGAACGTATGGTCCGGCTGCTCCTCGTATACGGAAAGCGGCTGCGCGTTCACGATGCTGTGGATCCGCCGGGCGACCATGTCCGCCTCGTTCCGTTTCCGGGCCGGGGCGTCATCAGCAGCCGGCGGGAGGAGGAGTTCAACGGATCCGGCATCGTTCGTCCGGCTCACAGTGACCGGTTCATACGAAAAATCCCAGGGCTTATCAGAAGAAGACAGCAGGCGGGAGAAGAGGGTATTGGCAAGACCGATCACCTCCTTCGTGCTCCGGAAGCTCACATCGAGATCCACGACCCGGCCCCTGCAGAGCGAGGTGATGATCTCCTGCGCCTCCTTGAACCGGGTCACGTCCGCGTCGCGGAAGAGGTAGATGGACTGCTTCGGGTCGCCGACAATGAAGAGGCAATCGGTCGTAGGCGCCGGCGTGCCGATGATCGCAAGGATAATCTCGAACTGGGCGATGTCCGTGTCCTGGAACTCATCGACGAGGATGTACCGGAACCGGGGCATGAAATGCGTTGCGACAAGCCCTCCCTTCTCCAGGAACAGGCGGCGTGCATGGAGGATGAGATCCGTAAAGTCAAGCCCGGAGAGCGCCGCTTTCCGGGTGCCGACAAGGTTCTGGTACCGGGCAAAGACGAGCGAGAGCGCTTGTAAGAGCTGCACCGACCCGGCAATCACCGGATCGGAACCGGCAACCGTCATCCGGAAGAGCGACTTCCTCCGCGAAAGGATGTCGGCAAGCGTCTTCCAGTATCTTTTGAATGTGGCAAGGTCCGATCCCTTCCACGCCGCTTTGCTCCCGACGTTGCCGGATTTTTTGAGGGAAAGTGCAAGCCCGGCGGAACAGAACGCGGCAGTATCGGGAGGTTTCTCCAGGACAGAGAGCAGAGGCCGGATGTCCTGCAGGAACGCCACCGCCTTGTCATCCACCCCTTCATATGCCGCCGCGAGGCCGAGCAACGTAGTGACGGCAAACGTAAACGACGGGTCCTGCTGCAATGTCGCGATCTCCCCGTCCCGGAATGCATCGACCTCTTTCTTCCAGATGCTGAGCACGTCCGCTTCATTCCCGGAAAGCGCCGCAAAGAACTGCCTGTACCGGTCCCGTTTCCCGTACATCGCGGCAAGCATCGTGCGCAGGGTGAACTGGTCGGTGATCGAGAGGACATGGACCAGCGCATCGTTCACCGGCCCTTCCTGCCGGGTATGGATCAGCTCCTCGAATGCATCGCTGTGGATCCGGGAGGCCTGCTGTTCGTCAAGGACAACGAAACCCGGTTCCAGCCCGGCTTCGATCGGGAACTCGCGCAGCACCTGCGCACAGAAGGAATGGAAGGTCTGGACCGGTGCGATCAGGAAATCCTCCGCAGCCTTCTCCCACTGCGGGCCGGACCGGGCGAGGATCTCCCGCCGGATCCGGTCCTTCATCTCGGCGGCAGCCTTGTCCGTGAAGGTGAGCGCGAGGATCTGCGGGACGGCAACACCCCTGCTTACCAGGAGATCGATGTACTTCTGGACGAGAACGTAGGTCTTCCCGGTCCCTGCGCCGGCAGTAACGACCATGCTCTTGTCATGGAGCGTGATCGCCTCGCCCTGTTTTTGTGTCGCCGGCATCTCAGGGCTCCTCCGGGATCTCCAGGACGCGGTACGGGTTGAACCGGCAGATCCGTAAAAATTCGCAGTAGGAATTCGGGCATCGCTCTTCCGGGGGCAGCGGGAACCGGCCGCCGCGGATCCCATCGAGGTACTGGAAGGCGCAATCGAGTGCATGCCGGATCGTCGCGGCAAAATCCGGCGACGCCCTGACCCGCATACTCAGCATTCCTGCAGCGGAATCATCCGCGAGCACAATGCTCCGTTTCACATCCCGCCGGATCGTGTAGTACCCCCCGCCAATCCCGCGGGAACCCGTGACCTGCTGGAACGCCAGCAGGTAGAGCGGTATCTGGAGGGCGATCCCCTCCGCGATCTCCTTTGCCGAAGGATGATTTCTGCCGGACTTGTAATCGTAGATCAGGAACCCCTCGTCTGCAATATCGATCCGGTCGATCCGGCCCCGGATCTTCAACCGCTGCGTGCCATCCGGCGATACAAGCTCGACCGGTTCCGGTACCGATGCGGGATCGTCCGATGCATCCGCTCCCATCCCGAACGAGAACTCGAACCGGGCAGGGATGAGCGGCGATTCCGCTTCCATTGCCTCGCACCGGAGGAACCGCTCGAAGTATCCCGGGCCGGAATGCCGGTCCCCGGTCATCAGGATACGGGTCGCATCCCAGATCGGGCTCTCAAACGGGTACGTCGCGAGCTCATCCTGTGCTATCCGGAGGATCATCTCCGTCGCTTCAGCGAGCGAGGAGAGGGGGACCGTCGTCCGCCCGTCTGCACGCCACTGCCGGTAGAACGCGCTCAGGATGTCATGGATGACCGTCCCGCGGTCGCCGGGTGAGAGGTTCGGCTCGACCTCCGGGAGCGCCGCGAGCCCGATCACCCGCTGGAGGAAGTAGGAGAACGGGCAGGCCGCGTACGTCTCAAGGCCGGTCGCGGACCAGACATGGTCCGGCCCGTACTGGTCCGCGAGCGCCGCACAGATCGCCGCGTCCTCTGCGAGGATCCCGTCGTAGGATGAATCGCATGCCCCCCGCCGCCACGAGACTTCCATGTCGATCCGCTGCGCAAGATCGTCAATCCCGAGCGTGCCCGGAATAAACGGAAGTGCGTCGCAGATCTCCCCGGAACGGATCCGGCAACCCGCCCCGGACGCTGCAGTCCGCTGTGAAAGGGAAAAATCCCCGGGATCCGGCCACGGGCACTCACCTACACGCATACGGACCCGCTCGAAGAACGCCGAGGTGAGGAGGATCTTCTCGCCATCGGCGAGCGGGGCACTCAGGTAGACGGCCTTCTCTGCAGAGAGGAGTGCGGCGATGAAGAAGTACTGCTCCTCCCGGAGAATTTCCGCAAGCGTGCGGGTACCCATCCGGGCGTTCTCCAGCGAATTCGTGAACGGGAGCCGGGTCGTCAGCCGGGGGAAGATGCCTTCCGTAAGCCCGCCGATGAAGACGACCGGGAATTTCATGTGCGGGCATTCACGAAGGCCCAGCAGGACAACGCCGTCCTCATCGTGCCGTCCGCCATCGTCCGGTTCCTCCCCCATAGCAGAGACCAGCCGGGAGAATTCGGCGGGATTGACCGGCTCGTCCTTCTCTTTCCATGCCGCCCGGGAGAGGGCATCGAGCCGGGAACAGAACGTTGAAAATGCCCTGGCCTCGTGTTCATCGATCTCCTTGTCTGGTGCTGCATGAAGATGAGGGATCTCCCACGATGCAAGAAATGTCCGGAAATCCCGGACATTGTCCCGGAGGGGTTTTCGGCGGGAGAGTGCGGCAAGGTCGTGAGAGAGTGTCGCAATCCCTTCCTGTACCCGCTCAACAGTGCGGATCGATATGCCAGGGTATCTCCGCGCCTTCTCCGGATCCTCCATCTCAGAATGAAGCCATGCAAGCTGCCGCTCCCAGTCCGGCCGCGGGCCATCGATCCGTGCATACCGGGAGACCAGGTCAACTTCAGCGGCATCCAGCCTGGCAGTCCCGCCCGGCACCGGTGCATGCCGGAAGAACGGGCTCGCGATCACCCGGACAACATCCTCCCGTTCAAAGCCGGATGCGGAGAGATTCGCGACAGCCGAGAGAAACCGTACTACCGGCGCCCGGGAGAGCCGGGGTCCGACCGCGGCATTCCACGGGATCGAGAAATCGGAAAAGATCTCCTCGACGAGCCCGAGATCCCCGCGGAGATCCGGGAGGACTACAGCAATTGACGAGAGGGGGATCCTGCCGGCATTGAGCCGTCGGATCTCCGCGGCAATCGCACAGAGTTCCAGAAAGCGGGTCGGGAAGGTCTGCACCCGGAAAAAGTCCCCGTGCTCGAGAATGGCAGTCTCCGTAAAGAGGCCGGTGACCTGTGACCGGAGTACGGCCGGATCGAACGGAGGCTCCTCTCCGGCGGCAACCCTGCTCCGGAAGATATTCCGGTCAAGGCCATCGGAAATAACAACGTGGACGTTTGCCGCCTTCTCCTGAATGGTGGTTATAAGATCCTCTTCCAGCGGCAGTGGCTCGTGGAACCCGTAGATGAAGACGGTGGATGGCGGGGATGACCCGAGCGCGTGGAGGTGATCAATGGTCCATGGAAGGAGGGTGTCACCGTCAACGAGATCCTGCCGTACGAGCCGGGCCCGGTATTCCGTGATGATCCGGTCCAGCTGCCGGCTCTTTTCGCTGGCAAGGTCTCCCAGACATCCTGGAAAATCGACCTTGCGCGTCAGCGTGACGTTCATGAAAGTCATGAGATCGTCGATTGTGGCGGATGACGGGCGCCCGTGGGCAGCAAAGAGCGGAACTTCATCTGCCAGATCGGAGAGGACCAGGGCAAGCAGCAGCTTTGCCTCCGCTTTTTGCAGGAACCGCCCGGTCTTCCGGTGCTCGTCAAACTGGATGTTACAAAATCCGTCGAGCGTGCAGATCCGGGATTGTAAAAAAGGGATTTTTTTCTCCGTAAGATCAGCGGTTACAAAAAGAACCAGCCGCTGTGTCGGGAGGATGAGCCACGTTCCGAACGGATCATCCTTTGCAGCAGCGACAAACTGTTGGATAAACAAATCCAGTTTTTCCCCCGGAAGACCAGAGATGATCGACTGATCGGGCATGCAGGTATCGTAAGATCTGTATTGCCAGCATGTTAATGATGCGATTACGGCGTTGTCATGCTGGCCCGGAACACCCAGGCCCTGAAAGACGACTTCGGCCGCCGCCGATCTTCTCAACCTGGATCTGGACCGGTATGCGTTCCCTCAAAGCGGGGATATGGGAGATAATCGCAATGATCTTCCCCTCGCGTTGAAGCGAAGATAGTGTCTCAAGAGCTGTTTCAAGGGTTTCAGGATCAAGTGTTCCAAATCCTTCGTCCAGAAACAGCGAGTCGATCCTGACATTATGGCTCGCCATCCCTGAAAGCCCGAGTGCGAGGGCAAGGCTCACGATAAACTTCTCCCCACCGGACAGGTTATCCGTTGTCCGGATCTCACCGGCCTGATAATTGTCCATGATATCCAGATCGAGCGGGGATTCTTTATTCCGGACAAGGAGATAACGATCGCTCATTGTCCGAAGGTGTCGGTTGGCCTGTGCAACAAGGGTTTCAAAGGTAAGCCCCTGTGCAAAGACTCTGAACTTTTTACCATCGGCAGAACCGATAAGGTCATGCAATTTTTGCCATTTTATGAATTCTTTCTCTTGTCTGGCTATCTCTTCTTTGAGAGCTTGGTGTTTTACAACCTGTGCCTCATATTGTTCGAGATTTGTTTTGAGACGCCCGATATCAATCTGGAGGTCGGCTATACGATTTTTCTTGTTCTCAATATCAATCGTAAGATCTTCTCGCCTCGCTGTCGTTAACGATCGCGCTTCTTCTTCTGCGAGTTTTGTGCTTTTCTCACGGAGACCCGTAAAAATCCTGGTTTCTTCGCGGATAAGATCTGCCTCAAGCTGTTCAAGCACGGCTAGTTTATCTGGGGGAAGCCTGGCGGAAATGAATTGATTTTCTTCAAAAAAACCGGATTCAGATAGAACATGAGAGAATTCCCGTTCTTTTTCCTGAAGCGCAGAGATACGGCGGGTAATTTTTTCAGAGAGCGTTTTAATCTGGGTTTCACAGGAGCTTTTCTGATTATCCGCCAGGTTCTTCGCGTCATTTGCCGCTGATAATTCTTTTACCGCTTCATCTATCTTGCTGGCAAATCGAGCCTCTTCGATGGATGTATCTTTTTCACCATAAAGTTCCTGACGCTTGACAGAATTGCTTTTTAGATCTTCATTAATATCAGCCAGGATCTTATTGAAGTCCATGAGTGTGTTATCGGCCACTGAAAGAAGTGCCTGGTTCTTTTGCAATTCAGCTTCGCACTGTTGGAACGACTTCTCCAGATCCTGCTGTTTTGTAAGAGCTGCAACATAGGCATCCCGACGTTCAGTCAGCTCAGTCATGACTTGTTTGGCCATTTCATGAGCACTGAACATGATGACACCCTCGTACTTCTGGAGTACATCAAGAATTGCAGCTTTTTGCCGGGCATACTTCTTATTGTTTTCAGTTATTTCGTCGGATATGCGATTCCTGTCACGGATTTGCATATCGCGGTAGGACTGGGCCGTCCCATACTCGTTTTGAGCCCCGGCAAGTGCACTTCTCTCTTGGTTCACGCAGTTTTCTGAAAATCGTATCTGCTGTTCTTTTTCTTCTGCCGTTTTCAGGATCTCCCGTTCGTTTTCAAGCCGGGCGGTATATTCCGCAAACGCAGTAGTGATGGTATATCTCAGACCTTTATCGGCAGCGATAAGGCCAAGGTTATCACTTTCGCGCTGCAATTCCGCCAGTTCACTCTTAATTTTCCGATCGAGATTATCCGCGACAAATTGATTGGTTCTGACCTCCGCTTCGATTGTTGCGAGTGTCGCTTCGTTTTTCCGGATTTTTTCACGGACGTTATCGAGTGCGGTTTTATACGCATCGAGTTCCTGCTGTGCAGTATCAGGAACCGGTGAGATTCCGGAGCTCCAGGGATGATCGGTCGAACCGCAGAGCGGACAAGGCTCTCCGTCAGTGAGGTTTTCCCGTTCCTGTTCAAGTTTTTTTATCCGGGCCTCCAAAAACAATTTTTTCTCTGCCAGCTGCTCAAGATGTGCAATTTGTTCCTCCTCCTTTTGCAATAGTCTATGCTGCGTCTCTTCTTCTGTCCGATTGGAAAGGGCGGTCGCAATTATTTTGGAATGTCTCTTGAATTCCTCAGCATCCTCCTCACTGCGGGTGAAAAGATCAAGAAGCGACCGGAGCCGAGAATGCTGTTCTTTAATCGTATCAAAACGTTCCCGCATATCCCCAATATCCCGGCCACCAGATATTGTTGCAAACTCATTCTTAGTGCGTTCTGCCTCGTTGATCGCATGCTGCAGGGCTTCAGTTAATTTATCCACATCCTTTTTCCGGAAAAGAAGACTTTCTTCAGCTTTCGCAAGTAAATTCTCCTTTTTAATGAGTTCTTGTTTCGTTTGTTCTGTTGTCTGAAGGATAGTATCGAGTTGGCTGAATGCCGATTCAATCCCAGAAAGGGATTCGATCAACTTTTGGTCTGCAGAATGCTTTTCGAGATATGCAGTCGCCGCTCTGAGTTTCTGTTGAATTTCATCTGATTGTAATGTAACAGACCGGATAGCCTGTTGATAGTTCTTGATATCTTCTTCTGTCCGTTGTTTTTCATGCTCGCGTTCATCCCGTTTATTAATGAATTCCCGGATTCTGGTATCGAGTTCGCGGACTTGACGGAGTATCTCATCCTCATGTTGTTTTTCCTGAAGTGCCGCATCTCGTTTCTCCTGTGCAGAAATGAATACTTCAAATGCACGTGCATTTACAGTATTCAATCCCTCAAGCTGTTCCTCGCAGGTCTTTTTCTCTTGAGAATCACTTTCCTGCTGAGTCCGTAATGCAGAAAGTCCAGTATATACCCCTTCGAGTTTCCTCGCTTTCCGTGCATTGGAAAGGGCGTCGAGATCATTTCCGACAGCCTCTTTATGGGCAATAAACGCCAGTTGTTGTACCTGCAGACCTGAGACATCTTCTTTCAGCGCTGCAATAGTATCCAGCCATGTAACCGCGATCTCAAGGTTTTTACAATCGACGGAGATTTTATGGATCTCTTTCTCACGATCTTTTTTTTCATTCTGAAGTGCTTCGGCTTGTTCCGGTGTAATCATCTCAATATTCTCAGCCTTGGAATTCAACTCGTCCAGTGTCTTTTTTTCCCGTCCGAAACGCTCATGGACTTTAATTGAGATTTGCCCGTAGATTTCAGTGCCGGTAATCTTTTCGAGAATCGGCGCCCGTTCCTCAGCATTTGCTTCAAGAAATGTGGCAAATTCTCCCTGTGCAAGGAGGATAGAACGGGTGAATTGCTGATAATCAAGCCCGGTGACCTCAATTACTTTCTGCTGTACTCTCATCTGCTTTGATTCAAGCGGAACGCCGGTTTTTACATCCACAATCTCATGCTTCGGGGGCTGAAGATCACCGGGTTTTTTATGCGCCCTCTTCTGGCTCCATATGACACGAAAATGTCCCTTATCAGAAACGAACTCGACTTCAGAAAAATAGTCACCTGTCTGCCGGGACATGATCTCAACGGCATTTTTCGAAATTTTTCCGAGCCGGGGCGTTCGACCATAAAGGGCAAGGGAGATCGCATCAAGGATTGTGCTCTTCCCTGCACCGGTTGGTCCGGTGATGGCAAAGATTCCAGATGATACGTATTCAGGATCGGTAAAATCGATCTTCCATTCGCCTGCGAGGGAGTTCAGATTTTTAAACCGAAGTGACAGAATACGCATCTTCTTTCCCTCACTCTGCCTGAGTGTCCTCTTCATTCATTTCATGAAGAATTTCGGAAAATGCATCTTTCAATTCCTGCTGCTCTTCAATCGAAACATTCCCGGCATTCAGGCGCCGCTGGAACACTTCCATCTCAGACAGGTCTTCAAGCGATTCAATTTCTTCTTGCGTATTAAAAAGGAAATTTCCGGCCTCAAGAGGTCTCGTCCGGATATTTACAACATTTGTCCCATCAATCAGCTTATGAAGTTGATTTTGGACATTTGTGGCAGAAAGCGCATCGGAAAAGATCACTTCAACCCAGACGGGATGGTCAAGTTTCAAAAGAGACCTGATCTCATCCTTTATAAAATCGATATTACCCTTAAGAGTCCGGATATCCCGGAATTTTGGAACCGACACGGAACGGATCATCGGTTCCCCGAATTCAAAATCAACTATCACAACCTGTTTTTGCTGATCCGCATCCCCAAATCCAAGAGCAATCGGAGATCCGCAGTACCGCATCGTATCGCTGCCGGAGATCGTTTGGGGCACATGAAGATGGCCGAGGGCGAGATAATCAATTCCATCGCACAGATTCTCAGCCCGAATCCTTGCAAGGTTTCCGACATAGAGCTCACGGACACCATCCTCAGCAACGGTTTTACCTCCCGTGACAAATAGATGGCCCATTACCACAATCGGGATATGTCCTCCGAATTCATCCCGCTTGGCTTTGGCGATTCTCAAAACGCGCCGGTAATGTTCCTGGACTCCATTCTCGAGCTTTCGGGTTTTATCTTCAATACTTTCACCTGGTTCGGAAAGCCGGATATCCCTGTCGCGGAGGTACGGCACGGCACAGACAATGAGTGATGGCTGACCCTTTTCATTATCGAATAGAAGGATCTCTTTTTCAAGATTCTCTGAAACTGATCCAATAACATGAATATCAAGCTGTTTAAGAAGCTCTTGCGGCGCGTTGATCAGTGAGGGGGAGTCATGATTGCCGGCAGTTATAATAATCTTAAGACCGGGTATTGCATTGACCATGTTGAGGAATTGATAATAGAGTTGTTGTGCCCGGTTGCTCGGTGTACTTGTATCAAAAATATCTCCAGCGATGAGCAATACATCAATATCTTCTTTTTGAATTAATCCTGTCAGCCAATGTAAAAAAGCCTCAAATTCCTCATACCGCTTCTCCCCATAAAACGAGCAACCCAAATGCCAGTCGGAGGAATGAAGGATCTTCATGGGAAAAACACATTATTGGTAGAGTTCTGCAACAATTTTTTAATTGATCGTTATTGATGAATTATTTATCTTTTAATTATTGGAGTCGGGCTCTGCGTGATCACCCAGCAGCCGAAGAACGTCGACCCCAAGGTTCTCGCCCAGATCAACACGTTCGTCGTCATGGGACTCGGGGACCGGGGGGACCGCGAGATCATCATGAGCAGCGCCAAGCAGGACCTCTCCCGGATGGAGATCGAGATCCAGACTCTCG
>JAKLGN010000110.1 GCA_022710665.1 Methanoregula sp.
TCCAGGCCCTCCTCACCTTTGACAAGCACACGATCCTGACCGGCTATGGCCCGGCACAGAAAGTTGTCAAGCGGGCAGCCCTCATCGGGAACCTTTCGCAGATTGCAAAGAAACATGCCATGTGCGTCATCACCGATTACCATAAAGAGAAGAAGATCGGCACAACGCTCGTGATCGGTGAGAAGCGACTCCATGCGATCGGTGACGGGTTCGAGCTCCTCGACCTGCTGGGTGACTGAACTTTTTCAGTAATGTTTATATAGAACCACAAACCAATTTTAGTGCTAAAAGTGGTGATTTTTATGTCACAGCAACTTGGAGGACAACAGATACTTATTCTCAAGGAAGGCAGCACCCGTACCCGCGGCCGCGACGCCCAGGGTATGAACATCACCGCCGCAAAGGCAGTGGCAAGTGCAGTCAGGACCACGCTCGGTCCCAAGGGCATGGACAAGATGCTCGTCGACACCATCGGCGACGTAGTTATCACGAATGACGGTGTCACGATCCTCAAGGAAATGGACATCGAGCACCCGGCCGCGAAGATGATGGTCGAGGTCGCAAAGACCCAGGATGATGAAGTCGGTGACGGAACAACCACCGCAGTCGTCATTGCCGGGGAACTCTTAAAGAAGGCAGAAGACCTTCTCGAACAGGATGTCCACCCGACCATCATCGCAGCCGGCTACCGCCAGGCCGCAGAAAAGGCCCAGTCACTTTTAAAAGATCTGGCCTTCGATGTGAAGTCAACCGACAAGGCGCTCTTAAAGAACATTGCCGGGACCGCGATGACCGGCAAGGGAGCCGAAGCTTCCAAGGACAAGCTCTGTGACCTCGTTGTCCGGGCAGTGACCCTGGTTACCGATGATGACGGCAAGGTTGACGTCGAGAACATCAAGGTCGAGAAGAAATCCGGCGGCTCCATCGAGGACTCCGAGATCGTTGAAGGCGTGCTCATTGACAAGGAACGCGTTCACCCCTCGATGCCCAAGAAGGTCACCAATGCAAAGATCCTCCTGCTGAACGCAGCAGTCGAGTTCAAGAAGACCGAAGTCGACGCCGAGATCAATATCACAAGCCCTGACCAGCTCCAGTCATTCCTTGACGAAGAGGAGCGCATGGTCAAGAGCATCGTTGACAAGATCGTGAAGAGCGGTGCAAACGTCCTCTTCTGCCAGAAAGGCATTGACGATATTGCCCAGCACTACCTTGCCAAGGCAGGCCTCTTTGCAACCCGCCGTGTCAAGAAGAGCGACATGGAGAAACTCGCCCGGGCGACCGGAGCAACCCTGATCTCTTCCATCGACGCGATCGGGAAGGAAGAACTCGGAAAGGCCGGGCTTGTGGAAGAGCGCAAGGTCGGCGGCGAAGAGATGACCTTTGTCGAGCAGTGCAAGAATCCCAAGGCGGTATCCATCATTATCAAGGGTGGAACCGAGCACGTAGTCGACGAACTTGAACGCGCAATCCACGACGCGCTCCGCGTTGTCGGTGTCGTTGTTGAGGACAAGAAGGTTGTTGCCGGTGGCGGTGCAATCGAGACCGAGCTATCGCTCCGTCTCCGCGAGTACGCAGCAACCGTTGGTGGCAGGGCACAGCTTGCCATTGAAGCGTTTGCGTCTGCGCTCGAGGTCATCCCGCGCACTCTTGCAGAGAACGCAGGTCTCGACCCCATCGATATGCTCGTAGAGATCCGGGCAGCCCACGAGAAGGGCAGGAAGACCCACGGCCTCAACGTGTTCGAAGGCAAGGCCGTTGACATGAAGGCAGCCGGTGTTGTCGAGCCGCTCCGTGTCAAGACCCAGGCCATCTCGTCCGCAGCAGAAGCGGCGGTCATGATCCTGCGCATTGACGATGTCATTGCCTCGTCCAAGAGCCCGTCACCCGGCCCCGAGGGAATGCCCCCGGGCGGTATGGGCGGCATGGGTGGCATGGGCGGTATGCCCCCGGGCATGGGCGACTACTGATACCCAATCTTTTTTATCAAAATCTTTTTTTGGCGTTCAGCATCACGCTGCTTTCCGACAGGACGCAGTGCGGTGTCTTGTTCCGCCGAATATACCCGTTTTACCTTCCCGGATCATCTTTATCGCGACCGGATACCCTTGCTCCCTGCAGATGCCCCTTTGTTTGTCCCGGGTGCACTGTCACCATTTCATATCTGTTCAGAAATGTCAGCAGGGATTGGTCAGAAAAGCCGGGTCATGCACCAACCGGAAAGGGGAAAAATGTGGGGAAAAAGTTACTTCACGGGGGTTATCAGGGGCGTATTGTTCGTGCTCCAGAGTGTTTCTCCCTTCCTGACAATAATAGCGCCTTTCATATCAGGGTAATTGGGATCCACGAATTCATAGGTGCCGGTCGCATCACCAAAAGTGTACCCGAAATGAGCGCCCGTGATAATTTCCGCTGACGAGAACTTTCCCTGCGCATTCCCGCTTGCCTTCACCGTGTGAGAGACCAGGTCGTCATTGATCCAGGTAATGCCAGTTCCCGGAAATACGGTCAGCTCAGCGGGGACAAAGGTATTATTCCTGATATGGATGGTCGTTATCTTTACCGATGCCGTCATTGAAGGCCTTAGGGTTGCAACGGTCGTCGCCACAGGAGTGATGTTTGGTACAGCTGTCGTCAATACCGTAACCGGGGCGGTTTTTTGCAGGGTAGTAGTTACCACGACCGGAACTTCTGTCGTTGGGACGGAGGTCACGATCGTGGTTTCCGCTGGTTCGGGTTTTACTGTCTGGGTACATCCACTGACTGCAACAAGCACTACAACCAGGATGAAAAGACCAATGAATTGCTTCATGAAAGGAGATTGAATCTGTCTTATTATTAAATTTACTACCAGTTTCGCTGTTTTTTTTCCCTCAACACAAAAATTCTTGGCGCAGATTGAAAACCGGTGGAAAAAATCCAGCCATTTGCGATATCTTCCCTTTCCTGGGATTTGACAGCATGAACGAGCCGCGGGCAGCAGATTAATGAACCCGGCGATAGTTACTATCTCTCATGAGCGACCCATTTATCTTCACGCGGTACCGGACGGACTGTTACCATTGTAAAAAAAATGCGGACCAGATCATCCGGGCTGTGCCGTACCAGGCGCAGGTGGTGTGCGATACCTGCGGAGCAACCCGGGTCTTCATTCCCCGGATCGAGGATATCAGTGAAGAAGGCGCGTTCACGAAGATCGGGTGTTATGATCTCTGGAAACTTGTCGAGACGGCAGAATGCCGGAACTGTCATGTAACCGGTCCTCACGATCTGACCATTGGCTGCCGGAACTTTACGGTCAGGTGCCGCAACTGCGGGTTTACTCATTTCTACAAATTTGATCTCGAATATTTTGCCAACGGCGGGCCGAAGACCTGACCTGAACTGGTTTGTGGATTATTTGCCCTGGAAAACCGTTTTCAGATGAAATGATGGCCCCTCTTCCGGCTCCTCATTGAAGGACGGGGCGATGGAACAACCAGGGAAAAACAAAATTCTGGGCGATTGCGTAATTAAGACCACCGGCTCCGATCAAATTGGCAGCTCCCTGAGATTGGATTGCGAATGGGTCACAGGTACGCACCGCCCGTCGGGGCTCGCCCCGTGGAGCAGCGTGGTTGCGAGGGATCTTTTGCAGGATTGTCAGAACAGGGCTTACCGGTAATTACAAAGGAATCGCATGCGCGATTGAGCCCCCCGGGGCGGGCTGGCGCAAGGGGGCGAGTCTCTCAGGAAACGGGGTCTCCTCACGATGCTTAAGGAACGACTGATTGCTCGTTGCAGGCGATCACCAGACTCTGAAGTATTCCGTACAGGTAACAGGTCCTGACCCGGCGATGCCGTGGCGGCGGGGGCGGAGCCCCAAAGATCGTCAGAGGCCCGGTATGATTTCTCCAGAGCAGGAAAATTACTGTTTCCCGCGACAGTCGCAGGTGATGAGCGTGTTATATGAGTCCGCGTAATCTCCCAGCACGGCACAGAGGCGGGTCCTGAACACCGCATTTTTGGTCAGGATGAAGAAGACGATCTCGTTGTCTGTGATCGTCTCCGGCCGCGAGTGGGTGATGGCGGCAAGTTCCCGGCATCGTTTTTTGATATACCCGTCTCTTGTCACCCGGGGAAGGTGCTGGTAGATCATCAGGACCGACTGGTGGTCCATGCGGTCATATATTTTTTCCACCTCCTCAAATAACAGGTGCCGCCGCGTGGGGTTCTTCACTTCAAGCCCGGTATCGGGATCAACGAAGATGAGCGAGTTCTCCGGGAAATTCTCAAACATTTTGTTGAAATAATTCACGCGGTGCTCATGGGAAA
>JAKLGN010000111.1 GCA_022710665.1 Methanoregula sp.
ACCTGATGCACCCGCGGATGGAACTCTCGAGCGGGGCCCAGCGCGAGCACCGGTACGACCGGCTTGTGCAGCAGATCAGACAGAAAGGACTCAACCCCGAGAGCTTCGACTTCTACCTCCGCCCGTTCCGTTATGGCATGCCGCCCCATGCGGGCTGGGGCCTTGGCGGCGAGCGGCTTGTCATGACCATGCTCGGCCTGTCAAACGTGCGGGAAGCGGTGCTCTTCCCCCGTGACATGCACCGGCTCGTTCCCTGACCACGAACTATTTCTTTTGAAAAATCGACCTTATTTTAACAAACAGTGTCCGGACACCATGGCAAAGGCATATTTCATCAATAAAGTACTGGCGACAACGGTAGTTGGCAGTTACCCGGTCGTGAAAGGAGGGGGCATCATGAGTTTCCTTGACCCGCTCCGCCCCGCAGTCGAGACTGCGGTGGGCGACCAGATCGCGGCCGGGATCGATATCATCTCGGACGGGCAGGTGCGGGGGGACATGATTGGCGCCTTTGCATCGCACCTTCCAGGCATCCGGGACCAGGAGGTGATCGGCAGGATACAACCCGCTGCCGGGCCGATAACGGTTGCGGACACAAAGTACGCCATATCAAAAGCCCCGAAAGTAAAGGGTATCGTCACAGGACCGACCACGATCGCCCACGGACTCCATATCAGCACACCGATGTACCGCAACAAGGAAGAGCTGGTGCCCGACCTCACCGCTGCCCTGCTTGCGGAAGCGCGTGCCCTCGAGGCCTCGGGGATCGCCCTGCTCCAGATCGATGAGCCGATCCTCTCGACCGGCATCGCCGACCTTGGCGTGGCAAAACAGGCGATCGAACAGATCACCGCCGGCCTCCACACCCCTGTCTGCATGCATGTCTGCGGGAACCTCGGCAACGTGCTCGACGAGATCCTGAAGTTCAGCGTAAACGTCTTCGACTTCGAGTTCGCGAACAACCCGGCCAACCTCGACCTGCTCTCCCGCCGGGACTTAGCCGGGCGGATGATCGGGTTTGGCTGCGTGGACTCGACAACGGACCGGATCGAGAGCACGGCCGAGATCCGCAAGCGCATTGAGAAGGGTGTCGAGATCTTCGATCCGAAGATCATGCTCATCGATCCGGACTGCGGGCTGCGTATGCGGTCCCGCGAGGCGGCCTATGCGAAGCTGAAGTACATGTGCGATGCGGCTAAAGAAGCCAGGCTCGCGCTGTAAACTGCATTTTTCACAACCCTTCTTTTCCTCAATGACTGCCGGTACTACCAGGGTAATAGTATGCAAACCCGATCAACAGATTCATGATTTATCACAGAGCCAATATCTTTTAGCAAAAGATGATGACGAAAACCTGTCCCAGCTGCGGGTATCAGGAGCCGGATATGCAGGCATTGTACTGCAACAAGTGCGGGTACCCGTTTCCCCAGAACCAGCCAGCACGGCCATTGGCAGCAGTACCCGCCGGCCGCCCGGCACCGCGTGCGGTAAAACGATCCGAATACAAAAACTCCGGCTTGGGCGATTTTTTCTCCTTTGGCACTCTCATCACCGGGAACTACCTTAACCTGATCTATATTCTTGGTGCCGGTATGATTGTTCTTGGTTCGCTGATGGGTATAGCCGGGATGTTTGGAAAAACCACTGCCGGGAACGCCAATACATCGATTGCCAACACAACCGCCATTGCAACGAACCCGGCCGGCTCTCCGCTGTTCTGGATCGGATTTTTAATTGTCGGAAGCCTGCTCTGGCGGATGTTCTGCGAGCTCTTCGCGATTCTCTCCCACGGGCAAGGCGACCATCATCCCATTGACGGGGACACTTCTGAATATGACGCTGAGGAGTCCTCCATGGTGACAACTACGGCAGAACGGGAAAGGGCAGAATCCGGGCAAATGGTCGAATGCCCCAAATGCCATAAGATCGTTGCGGTCGAGGACGTACGGGAATGCGAGCACTGCGGCGTGCCGGGGTGCAGCAACTGCATCCGGATGATGGGGCTTTTGAAAAAGACGATGACGTGCCGGGAGTGTTTTGAGGCAAAGTGATTATTTCAGGATCTGGGTTTGGAGATCCCGGGCCGCCGACCCAGACTTAAGGCAGCATACCCATTGCTCAGGGTTAAAACACATGGATCCGGATCCCCTTCTCTTTTCGCTATTCCTGCTCCTGGCCGGGTTTGAGGAACTTTTTATCTCCTGGTAGCGCTAATCAGGGCACTGTTGAACCTCAGACGGGAAAAACCGATCGGCGGCCGATGCTGCCTTGATGAAAAGTGATTTCGCATCCGTTTTTTACGAATTCGGCACTTTTTTAATGCGCCTGAATTTTTCCTGGGTCTGATGCCCCCCACCCTTGGTTGTGATGACCGGCTGCCACCCAAAATGGGTGCCCCGCGACATCATCACCTCCTTTTTTTCGGACCGGACTTGCCCCGCCGCGCCCCTTGTGGGGCGCAGAGACGGGGAGCACTCACCCGTCTCCCCAACAATTGTGTTTTTATCCTTCGGTTATGAATCCAATCGGTTCATGTGCATTTCAGAGCAATGTTCAGCAGAGTAATTGTTCCTTTCCTTTTTATGCTCCAGGAACCAGGTTATATTTTCCCCTTCAGGCAGGCTTCAGCGGGGGATACGGGCGGATCTCAGTCTCCATCCGGCTGATCTTCCCGTACAGGTTTTTCTGCACCAGAATCGGCCAGAGCTGGTAGAGGAAGACCGTAACCGGTTCCCACATTGCAACCCAGCCTGCGACCTCGAGTGCGATCGCGGCAAGATGGGCGGGCGGGTAGGCACTCAGGTAATCCTCTACCGCCTGGCTCGCCACCATCGCTACCGCAAGGAACGAGATACCGATGAGGATCGAAAATTTACCGTAGTTCACCCGCTCGCGGAATTTCCGTTCCTCCATCAGGGTCCGGTAGCTGAAGTGATTTCGTATGGCTGCGGGGATTTTGAATGCCTCATCACAGCAGGAATGCCCGTCCGGCAGGTAAATAACGATTTTAAACTCGGTGTTTTTGGGGAAATCCCGGACAATATTGACAATATACTGCTCTGCCTCCTCGTCCAGTTCCTTTTCATGGAACGGGGCCGGGTCGAACGAGTTGTAGAGCTGGATGATCGATGATAACTTGATCTCGATGAGAACCTTTCCCTCTTCTGTGTTGTAGAGAGATTCAATGCCGGTCATGGTGGGATCTCTTTTGGGGAGATATGGTTCTTCCCGCGTGATGTATCTGAGAAGGATTGCGGTTCCGGTCCTCTTCTGGTTTTCTGTTCCGGTATCCGCCTGCCATCGCAATCAGCGGCCAATCCGTTCGCGGTCGCCGGTCATTCGGAAAACACCCCGCATATCCTTCGGGATCTGGTTCTGATCCGTTCCCCTCTGCTTTTATTCAGATCCCGCTTCCGGAGTACTGCTCGTTTGCCGTGCCTCCGTCCATGCGGTGACCCGGCCCATAACGGAGAGTACGGCAGGCATAATGAAGATCGCGCCGATCAGGGAGAATGCCACGGCAATCAGGGTCGTGACACCGAAGTTGCTGACAATGGGGAAGGTTGCCAGGCAGAGCGCCGAGAATCCGAAGAAGGTGGCGAGACCCGAGATGGTGATGGCCGTTCCGATCTTCTGCACGCTCTCCTGGATGGCGGCGAGGGGGTCATGCAACCGCTCCTCCTCCTCCGCGTACCGCTCCATGACAAGGATCGTGTACTCCGCGGCAACCCCGATGGTCATCGATCCCAGGGTGGCAGTGAGCGGGGAATAATCGATGCCCAGGACATACATGGCTACCGCGTTCCAGCCCACGATCAGGATGATCGGGATGATGGGGGATACGGCATGGAGATGGCGGTAGACAAGGATGAGGAAGACAAAGACGAAGATGAACCCGAGAAGGTTCATCTGCTCCTTCGATTCGGACATCGAAGAAAGGAGCGAAGTGTACATCTCGAAACTACCAGTGGGTTGTACCGAGATACCGACAGGAGCCTCAAGGAACCCGATATCACTTTTCATCTGCTCTTTAAGGGGCTCCATCTGGTGCATGCTCATTTTTACCGTATTGAACCGGATGAGGCCGCTCAGCGATCCTGCAAGATAGGGCTTTTTTGTATCAACCGGTATTTTTTCAAGAACTGCGTCGAGCTCTGCCTGCGTCTCCGGCATAATACCGCTGTTATACTGGAGGATGTACGTGGCAATGCTCGTGGAGGCCGTCAGTTCCGGGTGGTGAGACAGTTCATAATCCTGGAACTTTTTCATCCAGATCACGGTTTCGAGGTCCGTTACCCGTG
>JAKLGN010000112.1 GCA_022710665.1 Methanoregula sp.
GGGAGCCTTTACGGTGCCGCTGTCTCCCGGTGATACCATCGACAACAACACGCTCCATACCACCTTCCGGTGCAGCCTGCTCGGGCCGATGCGGCGGTCGCGGACAACAAACAGCCTCGTGCTCGTATCGGACCACACCCAGCCCGAAAACATAGACACGTGGATAGGGAAGGTCTTTCATTTCACCGGCATGGGCACGGTAGGAGACCAGGGTCCCGGGTCGCGGCAGAACAAAACCCTTGAAGAGTCCCCAAAGAACGGGACCGCCCTCTTCCTCTTCGAGGTCTTTCAGGAAGGATGCTACGTGTATATTGGTGAAGCCGAGCTCCTGGACCGGCCGTACCGTTCCCGGCAGGTGGACACCGAGAAGCGACCGCGGGACGTCCTGGTCTTTCCCCTGCAGCTTAAGAGCCATAAAAACCCGCCTATCATCCAGCAGGAGATCCCAGGAGTCAACGGGGAGCCTCCCACAAGGCGTGTCCGCGTTGTGACCCACGGCGAGGCCGGTGCGCCGGCAGAGATCCGGCCTGAAACAGACCGTGCAGAAACCTCTGCCGACCTCTTTGAGCCGGATGCGATCGTAGCCGAGTACGCGAAGAGGAATGCAAACGGGATCTGCCAGCTCTGCGGCCTGCCGGCTCCTTTTACCGGCCATGACGGGCAGCCGTACCTCGAGGTCCACCATATCGTTGCGGAAAGCGAGGGCGGGGCCGATGAAATCGGGAACGTAGTGGCGCTCTGCCCCAACTGCCACCGGAAGATGCATATCCTCCACCGGGAGGCGGATGTTGTCCGGCTGAAAAACAGGTTGCCGCCGGGGATTTGAGATTCCGTAGAACCCGATATGAGCGGTGTACACGCTAACACCAGGAAAACCGGTCATCCTCGTCCTGATTAGGCTGGTTATGGCCCCGCAGATACCCCTTTTTTCCCGCGACAGGGTGCCCCTTTAGTGCGCAATCACAAGGGGAAGGGCTCGCTTATGATGGGGGGTGGTCAGGTTCAGTCTATACGTCATCACCTCAAGGGGAGGGATGTATCGGTGGCGGATCGCCCTTCCCCTTCCATGACCCTTCCGTGGCACAAAAACACAATTCACAAAATATTAATCAGCGGGTTGCGTGGTGTTAGTATGGCCATGGCGATCAGAACGGGAATGATTATGATATCCCCCTGCCTCACTGTCGCGGCCATGATGCTTATCCTGTCAGGATGTGTTGCGCACGGCATTGAAACTCCTGCCCTCCCACTCCTTTCTGAAGATACAGCTCTCATCCTCCACGGCACCGCCTCGCCAGCAATAACTGCCGGACCAGGAGAACCAAAAGTCAGCCTGACCATTCATTCCGCCCGGAAAGAAGCCCTTGTCGGGGGAAGAGCGCCGAAGAACGGGGTATGGGTGATTGTCGACCTCTCGATTGAGAACCGGGGATTTCCCGGGGGGGTTTTCCTGAACCAGCACGCGATGGACCTCACGGACCCGGAAACCGGCCGGAGCTACCCGTCATCCTCTGAGGACGTGCAGCTGATGGACCGGTGGACCGATGGGGATGCCGGCTTTCGCACAACGAAACGGGGGGAGATCCTTTTTGTGACGGATACCTCACCGGACACGTACATACTCACTATCAATGACATAAGCGGGAGCCCTCTGTATCAGACTGTCGTCAAAACAACAGGGAATAGTGGTTAATCGCATACGAAATCCGATTCGACCAGAGATCTCTTGCCGCAATAATGTTTCTGTTGTCGTGAACCAGTTGATGATGGCGGAAAAGACGCTCCGGTGCCTGCGTGATACCTTCATGTATTCCGGCCAGGTGTGCTCCCCCATGTATCGGTTCCTGCAGGGACATCAAAGAATATAAGAGAATTAACGTCCCTACAACGATAAGGAGAGGTGGAAGGAAACCATGCGATGGGCCGGGGGACGACGGAGTGATAATGTCGAAGATCAGCGGGGATCAGGGGTACGGACGGGAGCAATCGGGGGGGGTCTGGGGATTCTCCTTATTCTTGCTCTCGGCCTGCTGACGGGTGCTGATCCATTGTCAATGCTGAGTGCGATTGCCGAACAGAGCAGCGCCGGGAGCACGAGCCCGGTCGTGCTGACAGAGGCCGAGAACCAGTCGGCCGATTTTGTGGCCGTGGTCCTTGCCGATACGGAAGATACCTGGAGGGCAATATTTGCCAAAAAGGGGACGGTCTACCGGGAGCCCAAGCTGGTCCTGTTCAAAGGGCGTGTGGAATCCGCCTGCGGGTCTGCCCAGTCGGCGATGGGACCGTTTTACTGCCCGAGTGACGAGAAGGTGTATATTGACCTGGACTTTTACAACGAGCTCAAAAACCAGTACGGGGCCCCCGGCGATTTTGCCCAGGCATATGTCATCGCCCATGAAGTGGGTCATCACGTGCAGAACCTCGACGGGACCTCAGAAGAGGTCCAGCGGCTCGAGAGCCGGAGCGACAAGGTGACGGCCAACAAATATTCGGTGATGCTGGAATTACAGGCCGACTGTTATGCGGGTGTGTGGGCGAAACAGACCGAGAATACCCGGCACTTCCTCGAGGCCGGGGATATTGAGGAGGCCATGAATGCTGCCTCGAAGATCGGTGACGATAACCTGCAGAAACAGGCACAGGGCTATGCGGTGCCGGACTCGTTCACGCACGGCACCTCCGCCCAGCGCATGAGATGGTTTAATGCGGGCTTCTCCGGTGGCGACAAGGAATCCTGCGACACCTTCAATGCAGCCGTCCTCTGAGCGTGTGAGCTGCCCGGTTATCGGCAGGTGCAGGCAGCGGGATGATCTCCCCCCGCTGCAGGCAAAAAAGATCCTGTCAGCCGTGTGCGGATTCAGATCCTTTTTTTCCGGGCAAGCGCCTGGATCACGGCCTGGATCTCCGGGTCGTTCGCGAGCGCCTGCTGTATCTCCGCCCTCATCCTCTCCTCGGCATCGCCCCGGGTGAGGTCTGCAGGATCGTCCTTTGGGGGGATGTCGCTCTCTCCAGCCGGCATAGACAGATACAAAATACGGAACCATGGATAATAAAGGCACTGGCAGGAAGGGACCGCCCCGTGAATCCTATAAAAAGGGGAAAGATGTACATCAAAGAGGGCATTAACGGGAGAAATATTGTTATCATCGGCATGCCCGGCGCCGGGAAGAGCACCCTTGGGGTCATCCTTGCCAAGACCCTGGGAATGAAATTTGCCGATACGGACATCGCGATCCAGGAACAGACCGGAAGGCTCCTGCAGGACATTATTGACCAGGACGGGCCGGATGCGTTCCTTGCAACAGAGGAAAGAACCATACTCTCCCTTCAATACCATCATACAGTCATTGCAACCGGGGGAAGTATGGTCTTCAGCGGGAAGGCCATGGAGCACCTGAAATCTGGCGGCATTGTCCTGTACCTCAGGATCTCCTTTGAGGAGATGGTCAAAAGGCTGGGCAACATCACGACGCGGGGGATCGTCCTTTTTGCAGGCCAGAGCCTTCATGAGATGTACAACCAGAGGGTCCCGGCGTATGAAAAGTATGCTGATATCACGATCGATTGTTCCGATAACGATTTCGAGAATTGTATCAGGAACGTCATTGATGAACTCCGCATGGTTCCGGCATAGTGCGGAGGCCGGTTCGGATACTGCACCATCTGATTTCTCCTGCCAGGGAGAACGCCACATGAAGTCAATACCTGAACTATGAAAATGTTGTTCGCTGAAATTTTTGATATATCTCTTATGCTCCCAGGGCTATAGCCCCTGCCGCTGAAGAATCCCCCCTGGGGGATAACGACCCAAACTGGTAAGAGGATCACATGTTCTCGTTCAGGAACTGTAGAGGCATCGTACTGCTCCCCGCCCCCGATGCGGGCAGAGCTGGCGCAAGAGGGGGGACTTGTGTGCGCGAGATGGATTTTCACCAGAATAAAAAAAAAATTCTTGCTATTGCATTGGAAAATGTGGCTCTGTAGAATTCCTTAATGAAAAGAAAGCGCACAAAGTAGAGATCATTTTTGAGATGTTATACAGGATCACTTTGATTTTAATCTCCTTGACCTGTTGCCGGTATTGACGAGCTTTGAGGGCTTCCCCGAACTTTCGTTTCAGGACAGAGAAGACTGTTTCAACTTTGTTTCTTTGATGATATTTTTCCTCATCGAAATCTAGAGCGATTCGCCGTCGATAATATCCTGAGATTCGTTTACGTTTTCTGTTTCGGACTGGGATAAGCGAACAAGCATTCAGCGTATCCCAAATGAGTTCATGGATCC
>JAKLGN010000113.1 GCA_022710665.1 Methanoregula sp.
CCAATCCTGCATAAAAACGAATGTATTGAACAATCCAATTTCGTTTTCGTCATTACGATTTATTATCAGCGCCGGGAAACGCCGGCAGAAACCCGGATCGCGGACTCTGTCGTCAATACTGGATACGCTTTAGTAGCTCGTTACATTCCTTTTTTTGCTTTCTTATCATTTCTTCAACGCGTTTTTCCGCAAGTTCGTCGAGTTTTCTCCTGAATTCCTCAGTCCATTGTGACCGATCCATATTTTTTGCAATAATTTGTTCATATTCCTCTTTTGATCTCATTTTTCCCTCTGGCGTGACCTTCGGGCACTCCAGGTAATGCGGGATCCCGAACATCCTGCACGGGAATTCAGGTCTGGATTTGTAAACCGAACAGGTGTTGTCGGGAAATAAAAAGACGCATTTATTGTCGGTCGTCCGGACCAGCGCTGCGTTAATCCGGGGAAAATGCTGTTCGCGCAGCACAGGACGCTGAAAACAGGATCTGAACCGCTCCACGAACTCTTCTTCCATGATGAACGGCTCGCAGCAGTCACCGCACCGGATGCAATTGGTTTTCCCGTAATCATCGTCAGGATCTGCCATATATAATCAGGGCATAAGATTTAATGAAGAAGAATATTCTTCCCCGATTAATACTGGTTCCGCCCGGATACATCGTTCCGGTCTTGTGCGATTATGACAACGAGAATTGACAAGAGAGTGGTGTTGGATAATGATGGTGCCACGGGCGCTCGGGGTCTTTCGCCCCTCGCCCCGGGGAGCATGGCCGTATAGGGCAATTCATAAAAAAATGATCGAAACCGGGGGTCAAAGGGGCTCGCCCCCATGGGCTGCTTCCCCCTCTGGGGGAGAGAGGGGGTCACCTTCGCAACACCACTGAGCGCGTTCGGGGAAGTGTTTCTGCAGAGCAGTTTTCCCAAAAAAAGATATTACTGGTACTCCGGCGGCTGCACCTTAGCCGGCAGCCCGCCCTTGAAGTGCTGCTGGACCTTGCCGTAGTACTCCCGGAGGTTCTCGTTCATGGTCGGGTGAACCTTGGCCTTCGCCGCATCGAAGTGGCTGCGGGAAACGACCTTCGCCCCCTCGCGGAGGGCAAGCATGCCGGCCTCGCGGCAGAGGGCTTCGAGGTCCGAACCCACAAAGCCTTCTGTCTCCTTTGCAAGGTCGGCAGCAAGCTGCTCGCGAACCGTATCGGTAAAGACGAGCTTTTTCTCGGCCATGTGCTCGATGAGGCTCCTCCTTCGCACACCGGCCGGGAGGCCGGTCATCTTCTCCGGTGCCGGGGTGATGGCAGCCTTGATCTCGTCTGCGGTTATCGTCTTGTCCCGCCCGAGCTTCTCGACCAGTTCCGCTATGGCGTCCTCGCTGTACTGCGCCGTCAGGGTCACGATCTCTTCAAGGCTCGATCCCTCGAGGGGCATAAAGCGGGTGTGGATGCCGATGATCTGCTTCCGGTCCTCAAACACCGGCTCACCGATATAGACGAGGCGGTCGAACCGTCCCGCACGCAGGAGGGCGGGGTCGACCATCTCCGGCCGGTTCGTGGCGCCCATGATGACCACGTCCTTGAGCTCGATTAAGCCGTCCATTTCCGTCAGGATCTGGTTGAGGACATTGTCGAGGACGCGTGAGTCGCTGCTCCTGCCCCGTTCCGGTGCAAGGGCGTCCAGCTCATCGAAGAAGATGATTGACGGGGCGACCTGCCGGGCTTTCTTGAAGATCTCGCGTACCGCCCGCTCGCTCTCGCCGACCCACTTGGAGAGAAGCTGGGGTCCGCGGACGGGTATGAAGTTTGCCCCGCTCTCGCTTGCCACCGCTTTTGCGATCAGGGTCTTGCCTGTCCCGGGAGGGCCGTAGAGAAGGATGCCCCGCGGGGGTTCGATCCCAAGGTCGTCGATCCTCTGCCGGTCCTTCAGGGGGAGTTCAATAGCCTCGCGGACTTCGACCTTCGCTGCATCAAGGCCGCCCACGTTCTGCCATTTCACATGCGAGACCTCGAGCATGACTTCCCGCATGGCGCTCGGGCCCACGTCACGCTGGGCGCTTCGGAAATCGCTTGCATAGACCTTGAGCGTGTCCAGCACCTCCTGCGGGATCTCATCAGCATCGAGGTCCAGGTCAGGCAGGTAGCGGCGGAGGGCACGGATCGCCGCTTCCCGGGCAAGGGCGGCAAGGTCGGCGCCCACGAACCCGTGGGTCTGCTGGCCAAGCGTGTCGAGGTTGACATCGTCAGCGAGTGGCATCCCCCGGGTATGGATCTTCATGATCTCGATCCGGTCCGGCTCGCCCGGCACGCCGATCTCGATCTCCCGGTCGAAGCGACCGGGGCGTCGGAGGGCCGCATCGATGGCATCGACCCGGTTTGTAGCCCCAATCACGACAACCTGTCCCCGTTCCTCAAGCCCGTCCATCATGGTGAGGAGCTGGGCAACTACCCGGCGCTCGACTTCCCCGGTGACATCCTCGCGCCGCGGGGCGATCGAGTCCAGTTCGTCGATGAAGATGATCGAGGGCGCGTTCTCCCGGGCCTCGTCAAAGATATCCCGGAGTTTCTGCTCGCTCTCGCCGTAGTACTTGGATATCACTTCCGGGCCGGCGATGTGGATGAAGTGCGCCCCGCTCTCGCTCGCCACCGCTTTTGCGATCAGGGTCTTGCCGGTGCCCGGCGGCCCGTAAAGGAGGACGCCCTTGGGCGGTTCAATCCCGAGTTTCTGGAACAGCTCCGGGTGCCGGAGCGGGAGCTCGATGGTCTCGCGAAGACGCTGGAGCTCATCCTTGAGCCCCCCGATATCCTCGTAGCTGAACCTCTTGATCCCTTCGAACCCTGCTGCGGGCTTGTCTGAGAACTCTATCGCGGTGTTCTTGGTGATGATCACTGCTTCCTCGGGATCGACTTCCATGACCTTGAACCCGACGATCTGCGGCTGGATGAACGGCAGGCCGAGCATGATCGGTATGGTATCGTTCTTCACAACCGGGAAATCGATCAGGCTGTTCACAACATGGGGATTATTTGCAATCGGGATCTTTTTGGGCAGATCTTCCGGGGGTGCAAGGACCACTCTCTTCGCCTCGATTTCGTCAGTGATCCTGACGACTTTCACGTTGTCACCAATGCTGACACCGGCATTCTGCCGGGTAAAATTGTCAATCCGTATCTTGCGCTGGTTCCAGTCCTCGACAAGGGCCCGCCAGACCTTGGCCACAGTCCGGCGTTTCCCCTCTATCGCGACAAGATCGCCAGGGGAGATCTTGAGTGCGAGCATCGTCTCGGGATCCAGCCGGGCCTTTCCGCCACCCTGATCGCCAGGGTACGCGGAATCCACCCTCAATTGCACTTCAGGCATTACCTTAAAGGTCATATACGCAGGGATTTATAGGTACTGATAATGAGGATCCTCATCATCGATCCCTTTCACGGAGCAGCGGGTGACATGATCACGGGTGCCCTGCTGGACTGTGGGGCAGACCGGGAAGCAGTTATCCGGGCAATGGCGGCCATCGTTGCAGAGCCATTGGTTTCGAGCGTCACCCGGGCGGGAATCCGTGCAATCCGGGTGGAGACGAAAGCAACGCCGGCCCACCGGACCCTTGCCGGGGTGATGGAGCGCCTTGACGGGGCCGCTCCCCGTGTGCCGGCACCGGCTCTTGCCATGGCCCGCCGGGTCTTTGAGCGGATCCATGCTGCGGAATCGGATGTCCACGGTGCCCATGCCCACTTCCATGAAGTAGGGGCGGACGATGCCATTGCCGATGTTATCGGGGCCTGTACCGCCCTGCATCTGCTTGCGGTGGATGGTGTCAGGGTACTCCCGATCACGCTCGGGTACGGCACTGCTACGGGCTCTCATGGCCTTTTCCCCATCCCGGCCCCGGCAACGGTGGCGATCCTGAAGGGAACCGGTCTCATAGCCACACCCGGTGATCACGCGGGGGAGCTCTGCACGCCAACCGGTGCGGCGCTCCTTGCAGAATTCTCCATGCCGGACCCGGGCACAGGAGAAGGCTATACCATCCTCGCAACCGGGTACGGCGCCGGCAGCCGGGATCCCCGCAATGCCCCCAATGTCCTGCGGGTGATGCTTGTCGAGACTTCGGGCACGAGCGAAGAAGTATCGCAGGATACCGTGGACCTGCTGGAGACCAGCGTGGACGATGTCAGCGGGGAGGTGATCGCAAACGCGATTACAAGGTTTATGGAATCCGGTGCACGGGACGCGAGCGCAACGCCCGTTCTCATGAAGAAGGGTCGGCCGGGATTTT
>JAKLGN010000114.1 GCA_022710665.1 Methanoregula sp.
GGGGCAGGCCCCCTTGTCCCCCCTTACCCGGCCATACTCCACGGGGCGAGCCCCGACGAGGCGGCGAGCGCCCGTGGCCCTATCGCTTATCAATATAATTTCTCACAGAGGATTTCTCCAGAGCAAAAAAAAGAGCCGGAATATTGTTCCGGTTTGCAGATCAAAAAAGTGTTCCTGATAATGGATAACGCGCCCATGGCTTTGCCCCGCCGCTATGGCGCCCCGATTGCGATGACGTTGTAGTACCCGGATCAGGCATCCCGGTACTACAGAAGAATCACAGGCACCATGAGCCCCCGACGGGGGCAGGACTGGCAAAAAGGGGGGCATCCATCAGAGAAAGAAATGAGTCGCTGAAAGGTGACTATACATTTTTATATTTTTTTCGTGTGGATAGTTTTTTTTTCCGAAATTTCCTGTATCGCAACCTGAATCACAGGTTTCCCGTCGATCATTGTTTTTACTCCCCGGCCCTGAGCAAGAACAGTCGTCCCGTCGACACGGAGCAGCTTCAGTTCCATGGTAGGTGTTGGTTCCCCGCCGAGATCTTTTTTTATATTTTCACGCACACCATTGCGGCAGGACTGGTGAATGATATCAAAGACCGGCCTACCGAGGATTTCCCGTGCATCCTTTGCGCCAAGCATACTGACTGCCGCGGGATTGAGAAACTGTATCTTTCCTTCCTGATGAATGATGACTGCATCGGGAGATATTTCAACGAGCCGCCGGTATCGTTCTTCACTTTCCTGCAGGGTCTTCTCCGCCAGCATTCGTTCCGTGATGTCCCGCGAGACCCCAAGAACCGACCGGACCCGGCCATCGGCATCCCTGAGAGGGAGTAAAAAGTGATCAAACCAGTATTTTTGTCCCGAGAAGGTGAGAGCTCCCTCGCTCCTTGCAGGTTTCCCCGTGGCAAAGATCCGGTCGAGAGCTTTTTTCTGGTTCCCTGCTATATCGCTGGGAAATAATAAGGAACGCGAATTTCCGGTAATCTGTTCAACCGGTTTATTGACCATCGAGGCGGCAAAACTGTTCACATATTCCACCGTATCGTCTTTTCCTATCACAAAAATCAGGTCAGGGGATGCTTCTGCCAGAGAGCGGTACAGGTTCTCACTTTCGCGCAAAGCCATCTCCGCACGTTTGCGTTCCGTGATATTCTGGGAAACCGTGACAACAGCCGTAATAGTGCCGTCTGCATTTCGGATCGGTGAAATACTGTCACTGAACCAGAGGTCCTGGCCTTTCCAGTGCAAAGGTGTCTCTTCTCTGAGAGTCTGCCCGGTTTTTGCAACATATTTCACTCGCTCAGCCATCCGCCCGGCTGAGTCCTGGTCATGCAGATCGAACGGGGTCAGCCCGAGCATCTCTTTTCCGGAAATCCCGTACGTTTCACTCATGTTAAAGTACAGGTATCTTCCTTCAGGGTCCTGCATGAAGATGAGATCTTCTGTGCTGTTGAGGAGGAGCCGAAGCCGTTCCTCACTTTCGCGCAATTCCTCCACCGCTTTTTTCCGGGTGGTGACATCGCGGGCATTGATAACGAGCGCTGTGATCTTCCCGTTCTGAAGGACAGGTCCGACGGTTGATTCAAAAGATACCGTTCCTCCCTGTTCGGTATGGTATTCAGTGAGAAAATTTGCCTGTTTTCCGCTGGTGAGAACATGCTCCATGCAGGCTTTTGCTCCGCCATGAAATTCCCGGGGGATAAAGTCAAATACCGATTTACCGGTAACATCGTGAGGGACCATCCAGGTTATCCGGTTGATATAAATGATTTCCAAGTCCGGGTTAACCATCAAAATAATATCCGGGGAATTTTCAGATACGGACCGTAATTTCGCTTCGCTCGCCAGCAATGCCTGCTCCGCCAGCTTCTGCTGGGTGATGTCCTCAAGGATGACAGTTACTCCCCTGCTCCCCTCTTCAAAAACCGTGGGTGCGATCCGGCAGAACAGGAGGAGCCCTTTCGATTTCAGTTCAACCTCGCCGGACCATTCATTCCCCGTTACGCCCTCCCGGATCCTCTCGATCAATCCCACGAATAATTCGTCGAAGAGAAGCGCTACGGACGTATATTCAATATTTTTCCCCAGCAGGTTTTTACTGCCGGTTCCGACAAGCGTGCAAAACGGTTCATTGGCAAAGACGATTCGCAGGTACCGGTCCAGTTGCAGAACTGATTCTGAAGATACCGATAACACGGCAGAAACCGGAACTCTTCGTGATATCCGGTAGATCTTAGCCATTCCGAACCGGCGCATCTCCAGCTGACCGGATACGAGAAGATTTTCAAGGTACCGTCCGGCTGTGTTCCGGTTGATTTTAACGGTTGAAACAATGTCCGTGATACTCAGGCCACGTGGATTTTTTTGCAGGAGCTCTTTTATCTGATCTGCGACCTCTTTTTTCAGTGCCATTCTGAAAAAATCCTCATCCTCTGGAGACCTATTAGCTTGTCTGGTTATATTAAATCAGACATAAACGGGCTCTGGAGAGATCATCGGACAGGCGCTCCGGGGGGCTTTTTCTCATGCCTGAGCCCCACCGCTTTGGCATCCCCCGGAATTCAATAATCACTCAGGAAGGTTTTTTCCCGGGTGAACAGAGGACAATCCTGTCGCTGTTTTACACCCGTCCCGATGGGGGGTGGAAGGGCAAAAAGGGGTCGATCATAGAAAAGAACATGAGGTTTTCCGGAGTGCCCAAAATCGCTCCGTTCAGGACAGACAGTCAGGGAAAATCCGGTCAGTCACGGATGTTATTCCAGAAATCCGTTAACACGTTCCAGATCCTTCTCCGTACTTCGGCAGCCCGGTTGCAGGGCGCATCTTCCGGCAGGCTGACCTTGAGACCCGGGTCATAGAGTGCCCGGTTTATCTCGATCTGGATCCAGGGCACACCCTTGTGCCAGAAGTGGGAGTTCGAGATAAAACCACCGGAGAACGGGTTGTTGATGGCAACCTCGCCTGACGGGAACTCATCCCGGAAGAGACCGGCAAGGGTGGTGATCCACGCTTCGCTGCACGTGGCAATACTTCCCTTTCTCGCCCTTCCATGCCGGTCACCATTGTTCCCGAGACAGATCAGAGGGCGGGCGTGCCCGGCATCCTTCTGGTTTCCGGACCCAAACGGGAGCATGGAGTGGCAGTCGAACGCAATCCTGATATTGTGCCGGTCGATGAGCTCATCGATCTGCTGGTGATACGGGAAGAAATGGGTCATGAGCAGGTTGTGGATCGCATGCATATCCGGCACCAGCCCGGGGCGGTAGACTTCCCGGCCATCGATTGTCCTCGTCTTGATGATCCCATCAGGATCGTGCGGGGGGAGGGGCAGGGGGGGACGGTTGAGATCGACAACCATGCGGGAGACGGGGGTATCAATATAGGCGGCCACCTGGTCCCGGAAGCCGAAGATAACGCGGGTGCAGGGGTCGGAATAATACCTTAGCTCCTCGTCCGTAAGATCCAGCAGCGGGCGTACCGGCGCGGGGACTTCAATGCCTCCGTGAGGCACGGATATCAGGAAAGGGTAGCGTTCTTTCAACAGTATCAGCAGATGACTATTGCCGGGGGATTTTGTTAACATTTGGGTTTGGGCAGCACGAAATACCGGTGGCTGCCCACGGGATATGATAAAAAACGTCTCCGGGCAGGGAATATCAGGATCTGACGGTCAGGTTCCGAACGTTTGCAGTCTTCGCCTCTGCCAGTATCGGGAAGAATGCCCGTTTGATGAGGGGGGCAGGTTCATAGTACCCCCACAGATTTTGAGAGCCAAAAACACCATGTCCATTCCCGAAAGGGTAATCATTGCAACCGTGCGGAACGTTGAACAAAAAAAACACGGAACTGCCCCGCCATGCCCCGCGAGGGGGCCAGAGGCAAACGAACCAACATTGCTGCAAGGTCAACGTTGTGGTGAATCTATGCATCCATCCCCGTATCAACGGAAAAAAACCCGGAATCCCGGATCATTCGGGGGTCCTGGGGTGCTCCAGGAAAAAAAGATCAGGGCGGGGATTTCCCATCGGGTCAAAACATCCGGTATCCAGATACTGTACCCTATCGGACCGTTCCGTTTCCGGTGCTCTTCATTTCAATACCGATCTTTGGAGACCATTCTTCCCACAAACCGCTCAAGATAGCCGGCGATATACGGCCTTATCACGGGAAAGACCAGGGAGACGATCTCCATGGTCATATCCGGCCGGGACTTTTGTTCCCGGGCCGGCATACCAC
>JAKLGN010000115.1 GCA_022710665.1 Methanoregula sp.
CGGAGCGAGTATATGCTCGGCTACTGCACCAAGTTCGGGGATAACGCCGCGGACATCCAGCCCATCCTCCACCTCTACAAGACGGACGTGTACGTCATGGCAGCGGAACTCGGGATCCCGGAACCGATTATCAGGAAGGTCCCCTCCGCAGGCTTGTGGGAAGGCCAGAGCGACGAGAAGGAGATCGGGCTCTCGTATGAGCAGATCGATAGGGCGCTCCGGGCACTGGAAGGCCGGAACTGGCAGCCGGATAACAAGACAGAAGAGAAGGTGCTTGCACTGGTGAAGAAGAACGGGCATAAGCGGATGGTTGCCCCTAATCTTTTAGCAGCGCTTCAAAAACCGGCCGGTACTGCTCCGGAACATTAAGAAATGCAAGGGCATCCTGGTTCCCGACCAGATCGTAGAGGGGCCCTTTGCAGATCCTCTGGGTTCCCCGCCTGCAGCTCGGACCCAGGTTTCGGACAGGGGGGACGGATCCATAGGCCGGGTTCCTGAGGAGAGCCCCGTCAGACAACTCATAATACGCAGCACCATGCTGTGCCTCGTACTCCCCATACATACTCTCGAAAGCCGTAGAAACGATATTGGCCATGGAAAGGGTCTGGTTTGGGGACGGATTGATCGTGATATGCCCGTAATCCGGGGGAATGATAACAAGGTCGCCGGCATTTGCTGCGATCAGCACGACATCGTCGAGCGTGCAGGACTGGAGCAGGTAATGCGCCTCACCCTCGAGGACCTCGTAAATTTCCGGGAAACCCACGCCGGCGGCATTCTTCGGGTGGTAATGTCCCTTTGTCTTTACCCGTTCGCCGCAGAGGTTGCGGGGCGGGATCACAGTAAGATCGTAGCGCAGGTGATGTTCGTGCAGCCACTGCCAGTCGGTCACGGACTTCGCCATGTCACGGTACATAAAATAGAGGGGGGCGCTGCACCGGCACTGCGGGTCGAACAGGACCGAACGCATCTCTTCCACCCTCCTTGCCGTCGGCTGTGGAAGCTCCCCATCCCATCCAAACATCACTTCATCTTTCGCTTTACAAGTAAATAATACGTGGCGCCAGGAATGAGTCTAATGGGGGGATTGCCTGACCGGGTTGCAGTGTGCAGATCCGTTTTCTTCCTCGAAAGTACGTGTTCTGATTTGCTCGTCAGAACTGTTTTTTCATGCGATTCTTGCGATGCGACGCTTCTGCGGGGGGACGGGGCGAAGCGTAATTCGCGGGTGAGATTGCAGGCAACACATGGTTTTCGCCGCCGTGGACTGCCCAAACGGCAGGTTCATACCCCCCGGTTGCGCCAAGGATTGCAGGAACGGGTCTTTGGAGATTGAGACGGGAGTGGTTTTTTATCCACAGGTTTTGTCCGGTTCCGGCTTCAATTAACCTTACTGACAGGACATCAGACGGGAAACGGAGCAAGTGAACCCACGATAGATCAAAAAGAGCGGATCTCTTCCATCAGGGTAATATCCATAAGACCTTTCATTGCCTGGGTCTGCACCCAGCACCCGCTCTCGCGGATTGCTGCCATAGGGTTGGTTCCGCCGACTGCAGCGATTGCAACATACTGAGGGCTTACCGGGACGCCAAGGAGGGGGAGGTTCGGCATACCCACCTCGAGAATACCTGAGTAACTACTGCTTGAGAGTTCATCGAGCACGAGCCCGACAAGCGGTTCAGCTTCCATGTGGAATTCGCGGATATTGGCAAGCATATTTCCGCTGCCTTTCCGCATCACATCGCTCACGGAGGTCGTCTTCTGGGAGATGAGAACCTGGAGCGGATCGATAGTTGTATGCTCGTAGAGTATGATGTGAGTGAAGCGGATCGGTGTCCGGTTCTCGATCTCCACAACCCCGCCCCCGATAGGATTGACCGGGATTCCACGGCGGACCAGGAGACCATCAAAGGTTATGCTGCACATCGTGCAGATCCCAGTACACCCCTTCGGGATGCTGAACCCGGCAACGGTCTCACCGGAAGAGAAGAATCTGACAAGGCCGCTGACGCTGACACCGGTCTTATGGGCTGCTTTGAGAATGCTGATTGCAAAATCGAGGTCCTCGTTTTTTATCAGGGACAGGTTATAGACGACATTCCCTTCTCCCGCAACCGGATCGAAGGTGACCTGCATGGCATAATCCTCGATATTGTTGTTCACAAACTTGAGCGGGACGGTCATGCTATTAATCTTCTGACAGCGCAATAGAAAAATTGTTCTATAAGCGTAGGGCAATTTATGTATAATGGAACCTGAAATGCGGGAAAAGGCCAAGAGTGCGATGCGTCTCATTCTTGAAGCGGCAAAGTTTGACGTGGAGGAAGTAGATGATCCACTCGACCTTTCAGCAGTCCGTGAGGGTATCTGTCTTCTGGTGCTCTGTTCGAATGACAGGAACCTGGTAAGCCAGTTCGACAAAACGAATTACAGCCTCATGATCGATGACCACGAGATGAACTGCAAGAAACTTCTTTTCTCTATCGATAAGGACATCTCAACCGAGAACTGCATCCAGTGGGGCGTCGATGAGTTTGTGAGATATACCGGCGAAGCTGTCCTTGCCGACATCATAAACCGTGAACTCGCTCTCGACCTGAGCCCGTCAAAATCCAGGAAATCTGCCGGCCCAACCTCTGCAGGATCGGCAGCTGCCTCCCCGGAACCTTCAGGTATCTCTATCCCCCATTTCCCGGTAAAACTTACGGAACAGGCGGCGATCCGGGCTGCCGGCGTGCAGGGTGCGGCAAAGCTCCGTTTCATACCATACTACCTGTTCCATTATACGAGCACCGGCGAACAGGTGTACAAAGACCGCCGAATCCCCTTTGATGCCGACGGCTGGAGTGCCTTAAACGCCATCAACGGGATCAAGATCGACCTTGACAGCAAAATGGTTGAGGATACAGAAATTCCCGGAGGTGCTGAGGTCTGCAACCCGCATTTCAGGAAAGAGGAAGCGGCCGAGCGGATGACGATCGAACTCATCGACAGACTGACCCAGAAAGTCCGCATCAAGCAGGAGAAAGGTGATGCGATCTTCTACGAAGAAAAGATACTCAAGCCCGAGAGGAAGAACATCACCGTCGAGACAAAACAGGTCTACATTCCGGTCTGGCAGATCCGTGGCAAGAAGATTGTTGAAGTGAACGCGTTCACGGGCGAGCTGCTCTCGGAGCCGATGGATGAGGGTGTCGAAGTCTTCTGAGACCAGCCCATACCCGCTTTTTTCAGGAGACGCCAGACGGTGTCGTCTCACTGCCTTTCCCTATCCTTACAAAAGAGTTTCCCTGAATAGTCCGGCACAGATCCAGCTGACGTCGCGGGTTCGGCCATGATCGTCATCATCGGAGGTGGCCCGGCGGGGAGGCTTGCGTCCATGCGGCTTGCATCAGCAGGAAAGCAGGTCACCCTTATCGAGCGGGGAGGCATTGGCGGCCAGTGCCTCCACTCGGGCTGTATGCCGGTCTGTGCCCTGAACGATGTTGCCCGGCTCATCCATTCGGCAAGGGAACTGCGTGATCTCGGGGTAATCGATGCTGTACCCGCCCCGTGCATCCCGGAGCTCCTTGCAAAGATGAGAGAGATCCAGCAGAAGATCGCCTCCATACTTGACGAGGAGACACGGTCCGCCGGGGTGGATATCATCTACGGAAAGACGGGGGGCCTTTCAGGCAGTGTGGCATATGCCGGTGACGAGAAGCTGGAGGCAGATGCCATCATCGTATCTACCGGTTCACGCCCTTTCGTTCCCGGAATTGCGGGAACCGGCCTCCCCGGCGTCTTCACGTCCCGCACCCTGCAAGAGATGGAAAAACTCCCGGCAAAGATGGTAATAATCGGTGGCAGCGTTGTTGCTGCGGAGTTTGCCTACATCTTCAGTACATTCGGGTGCGATGTGACCATCCTGTCCCGGAGCACGTTCCTGAAGGACACCGATAAGCACCTCCGGGCGCTCGCGATCAAGGAACTGGCAGGTGTTACGATCCGGGAGAACATGCCGGTGACGGCAATCGGGGGCGAAGACCGGGTCGCATCTGTCCGGACCCCCCAGGGACAGCTGGAGGCGGACGCGGTATTCCTTGCCGCAGGGCTCGTGCCGAACACCGGGTCGCTGGAAGGACTGAAAAAAGGGCCTCTTGATGAGGTAATCGTCGATAACCGTATGCGGACGAGCGTTAAAGATGTGTATGCCTGCGGTG
>JAKLGN010000116.1 GCA_022710665.1 Methanoregula sp.
GAGTCCGAGACCGATGTTCCAGTACGATGATCCGGGGACAACCATCTGGCTGATAAAGAAGAAATGATTCATCGTGTCAAACGCATGGATGGCTCCCGCCCTCCGTACAGCGACAACCGATGCCCCGACCTTCCTTCGAAACATGTCCTGGTTTGCCTTTGCCACGAACCCCGCCCGGTCTATCAGGGCCTTCATCTCGGTGGAAACATCAGAGAAATACGTTGGGGATGCAAGGATAATGCCGTCAGACTCCAGCATCTTTTCGATACAGTCATTGAGGATATCCCCTTTTACCGCGCATCGCTTGTCCTGGTTGGTGAAACATTTCCCGCAGGCAGTACAACCCCGGATCTTCTTTCCAGACAACTGGAAAAGCTCGGTTTTGATACCCTCTTTGTTCAGTTCTCCAAACACCTTGTTGACAAGGATCGAGGTGTTCCCGTCCTTGCGTGCGCTGCCATTGAAAGCGATGACTTTCATATTACACCGTTACCAAGGATGTTGGTATCCTTGCATTTAAAACAGTGACAGCCGGCTCTGACACAGAGTCTGTCTCAGTGCGTCATCTTATGTGCTCTCAGACCAAATGGTAGTGCGATATGAATTCACGGAAACAGTTTTCCGACTTTAACCTGTCAAAGGAAGTCGGGAAAGCAATAGAAGATATGGGCTTTGAGGAGCCATCGCCTATCCAGGCACTCGCCATTCCTCTCATCCAGGCCGGGCGCGATGTAACAGCCCAGGCACAGACCGGTACCGGCAAGACTGCCGCGTTCGGAATCCCCATCATAGAAAAGATCGATCCATCAAGACGCAATGTTCAGGCAATTGTGCTCTGTCCGACACGCGAACTTGCCATCCAGATTGCGGAGGAGTTCTCAAATCTCCTTGTTCACATGCCCCGGATTATTGTACTGCCGGTCTATGGCGGCCAGCCAATCGACCGCCAGTTGCGTGCACTCCGCCAGGGTGTCCATATTGTCATCGGTACACCGGGTCGTATCATGGACCATCTTGAGCGCCGTACTCTTGTACTCAGCGATGTTGCAACCGTTGTCCTGGACGAGGCCGACCAGATGCTTGACATGGGATTCCGTGATGATATCGAGCTGATCTTAAAGCAAGTCCCGCAGACCAGGCAGACGCTGCTCTTTTCAGCTACTATGCCGCAGCCGATTATCGACATCTCGAAACGGTTCCAGAACAAGCCGGAGTTTGTCCGGGTCCAGTATGCCGAACTGACTGTCCCCCAGACCGAGCAGTCCTATATTGAAGTCAAAGATCGCGAGAAACTTGATGCGCTCTGCCGGGTAATCGATCTATCCGATCCCCAGCTTGCGATAATCTTCTGCAACACCAAACGACGGGTTGAGGAGCTGGCCGGGAAGGTTAAAGCGCGGGGTTACCGTGCCGAGGAACTGCATGGCGACATGAAACAGTCACAGCGCGACCGTGTGATGGGCGGATTCCGCAAGGGACAGATCGACATCCTGATAGCTACAGACGTCGCAGCCCGGGGGATTGACGTGGAAGATGTCGATATGGTAATCAACTTCGATGTTCCCCAGGATGTTGAATATTATGTCCACCGTATCGGCCGTACCGGACGGGCAGGCAAGAGCGGCAAGGCGGTCACCTTTGTCGCTCCCCGTGACTTTACAAAACTCCGCGAAATCGAGCACTATGCCAAGATCAAGATTCCAAAGATCCCGATACCATCCCAGAGCGATGTTGCTAAGAATCGAACTCTTTCGATGATGGAAAAAGTCCGCGAAACAATCCGTGAAGGGGGTCTTGAAATTTATATCCGGATCGTCGAGGACGAGACTGAAGGCGACCTTACCTCGATCGAGATTGCAGCTGCACTCATAAAACTCCAGATGGATCAGGGGAGTACGGAATCAGTGGAGAAGAGAGATGAGATCGCATTCGACGACACGGGTGCCGAAGCGGGTATGGTCAGATTCTTCCTTGGTGTCGGAAGGGACCACAAGGTCCAGCCCAAGGATATTGTTGGCGCAATAGCCGGCGAGACAGGGATTCCCGGCAAAGCCATCGGTGCAATCAGGATCCTTGATTCATATTCCTTTGTTGAGATCCCCAAAGAGTATGCATCTGATGTCTACACCATCATGAAAGAACGGACCATCAGGAACCAGCCGACCAAGATCGAACCTGCACAGGGGCGGCGGACCTGACTGCAGTCATGGTACAGCCCCCATAAACCTCTTATATTTTCCGCGGGCATCTTCTCTGCATGAATGCACGACCCATTGTAATTATTTTTGTTTTCCTGCTGCTCCTTCTCATTACAGCCGGGTGCATGCAGACAACCCCGCCGGCAACCCCTACAATCACAGCGGTTGAGACCACATCTACCGAAGCACCCACCCCCCCGCCAACTACACTATCGCTGACTCCCGGCCCCACGCAGACGCTCCCGGAGGTCTGGGGGCTTGAGATTCAGGTTCAGAGCAATGGTGTGGCAATCGACCCGCTTATCATTGTCAGCTGCCAGGGTGGCAAAGGGCTTAATTTTATCCAGCAGATTGACGTAAAAGTTACACGATCGGATGGTGTCGTAGAAACAGATGTGATTACTAAACCCCTTTACAAGGGAAAGGAAGTATCCTTGCGCGGCACTACTGCTCCTGGATATCGTGACCGGGCCGAAGTATGGGCAACAACGCCACAGGGAGATAAAGTTAAGATATTCGATGATTATGTCGCGTTCCGCACGTATCATTAACCTTATTTTTGATTGCTTCATGGTTTTTTTGGAATCGCGATTGTTGTCGAGCTCTCCATCACATGGGGTAATGACCGTGGTAAAAAAATACCGGGTGCATACCTGTTACTTGACAACAAATAGTCGCGTCGCTGAAAGGGGCGATCAGATTCCCCCGTACTTTGAGCAAACGGCAATACGCAGGGCCTTCCAGGTCACAGACTTCTTATCTGCTGCCCGGTTGATCAGCCTTTGCGTACGGGTCAGTATCCCGCTTCCTTTCTTGACATCCATAAAAACTATCTGTATCACATCTTCCTTACCATCCGCCACCCGGATCAGTCCGTCAAATATGATTTAATCCTCCGGTAATCCAATAAACCGTGTGTCAGCATAGTTGAGGGAAAGAAACTAGGGAGGACAAGGGTTGTTAGTTCCGCAATCTTTCCTTTCGGTGTGGAATGCTGACGATTTACTGAATCTTTGCAAAGTCAACCGGCTGATTCCAGTATCCAGATATCGAGATTGGCTCGTTCTTTCTCCAATGGCTCGGATCCGGATTCAGAGAAAACAAAAACCACGGGTAACCCCGAGAACGAGTGCAAGGATGACAATGATAATATGTTCTTATGAATGTATCAACGGGGATCAGCGATGATCCTTGAATTCGTTGGAGCTCCTGATGGGCAATCTATAGTACCAGGGAAAACACACTATGAAGAGAGCCGGAGAGCATGGCAGATTAGATGAGGTGTTTTTTGTTTCCCTGATGCCAATAGTGTCAAGAATTGCTGCTGCAGAGCATGAATTAGCCGAACTTGGTTCGTACCCGCAGGAACGTCTTATATCGATCATCAAGGAGGTTGGGTTCCGGTGCAATCTCTGCAGCAGGTGCTGCACACGGACTTTCAACGGGCACGTGTTCCTTCTCGACGAAGATACGGAGAGAGCACGCAAAATAGATCCTGAATCGGTTGAACCTGCTCCTTACCCGGAGTTTTGCGACCAGAAAGGAACATTTTATGTGTCCGGATACGCGCTCAGGGCTCAGGATGATGAGAACGGGTCCTGCTACTTTCTTGAGAACAACAGGTGCAGGATATACAATCACCGGTTTTCTATCTGCCGCGTTTATCCATACATGCTTCACCGGGAGCCTGATGAGCAGGGAAAGATAGAATGGCGCCAGATTTCGGGCCTTGATGAACACGGGGAATATCACACGGAGATTCCCGGGGATCTCTGCAGGGAGGCTGCTGCAGAGACCCGGGAATATGAAACAGCGTGTATCAGACAGGAGATTTCGTTCCTCCGGTATATCCAGGAATACTTTTCCGATAACCGGCTCAGGCACGTACAGAAGATCTATGATGACCGCATGCGGGGGTTTTCCCATGGTGAAGAGATCCGGATCATGGTTTTCTGTAACGGCCGGCTGGAGGAACACCGGATCTCTGG
>JAKLGN010000117.1 GCA_022710665.1 Methanoregula sp.
CTGGTCTGCTCCGAGGCCGGGGGCAGGGTCTCTGACCTGAACGGGCACGTGATCCGGTTCCCCAATGAAGTGACGGTCGGGCGCTGCCTTGTTGCCACCAACAGCGTGCTGCACCATAAGGTCATCGAATACCTGAGGTGATGAGATGAAAATTCTGCTCGTTTCACGCATCGACGACCGCGATGCCCTGACATTTACCGGGAAGATCCGTGCCATGCTGGAAGAGGACGGGTGCGAGGTAATCCTTGACCGCGATACGGCAGCATCCTGTGGTTCCGAAGGTGTTCCTCTTGCAGACGCAACCGCAGATGCCGTTATTGTTGTCGGCGGCGACGGGACGATCCTCCGGACCGTGCAGCGCATACACCGGCCCCTCCCTGTTCTCGGTGTCAACTGGGGCGGGGTGGGATTTCTTGCGGATCTCGAACCGGAGGAAGCCCCGGCATTCATCCGGACGCTCAAAGGCGGGTTTTCTGTTGAGGAACGGATGCGGATTGCGCTGTATAAAGAGGGAACCCCCCTTGGTACCGCCCTGAACGAAGCAATGATTGTGACAACCCGGCCGGCAAAGATGCTCCGCATAACCATTGCCGTCGACGGGATCGTGGCCGAACAGTTCCGTGCGGACGGGCTGCTGATCAGCACCCCCACGGGTTCGACAGCGTATGCCATGAGTGCCGGGGGCCCGATCGTTGATCCCCGGGTGCAGGGGTTCCTGCTGGTTCCGCTTGCACCCTATATGCTCTCGTCGCGCCCGCACCTGATCAGCAGCAACCGCCGTCTTGAAGTCCGTCTTGAGAGCAGCAAGCCGGCGAACCTGGCCATTGACGGGCAGCAGATCTTTGAACTGGGCAGGTCCAGCACCATAGAGGTCAGGAGATCCGAAAAGCCGGCGCTCTTCGTTGATGTCCGCCGGAACTTCTTTGAGAAGGTGGACAGGAAGCTGCGGACGCTGTAAATATCAGAGATCTTTTCTTTTTTCAGAGATTTTTTTGCTCCTGGAGAAATCCTCGGGCAGGCGCTCCCTGGGGCTTTTTACTCACGCTTGAGCCCCCGCCGCTGGGCAGCCCCCGCATTGCGATAATCACCCGAGAAGGTTTTTTTTGATCTCCCCGTTGAATAGAGGACAATCATATCGCAATGCGCCATGAGCCCCGATGGGGGCAGGGTGGTGCATGGGGTCGATTATTTGGAGAAAAAGAGGGTTTCTCCTGAGCCATCACATTTTCTTTCCCTGCTGCACAAAATAAAAGACTTATCATTTCGCCCGTGTAACAACGAGTATGGTGGTTTTTTGCAGGTCTCCATGAAACTTGAGATGAAGGACTCGCCGGGGCAGCTGGTGGCGGCCTTAAAACCCATATCCGACGTCGGGGGCAATATCATCGCGGTCATTCACCAGCGGGACCCGGATCCGGACGGGGATACGCTCAATGTGCAGATCGTGCTCGAGCTCCCGAAGGGACGGCTCGACAACCTTATCGGCCTGTTGAAGGAGCAGGGCGTCCATATCCAGAGAATCGGCGAGGAGCGCCTGCTCTACCAGCGGACGGTCATCCTGATCGGTCACCTGATGCACACCGGGTTCTCCGACACGGTCGACCAGATCGACTCGACCGGCTTTGCCGAAGTGACCGATGTTGCCATGAGCATGCCGGCCATCAGTGACCGGTCCTCGTCCCGTATCACGATCAAGGCGGTCAGCCGGGACGACATGGAGGCTGCCCTTGCCATCCTCCGCCGGGTTGCCCGGCAGAAGGCACTCCTTCTCATTGAACCGCTGGAGGACACGGCATGAAGGTGGCACTCATCGGCCTTGGCTCCGTTGGCCGCGGTGTGGCGGAGATGCTGGCAAAGAAGGATCTCGGGCTCGTCCTGACCGGGATTGCCGACTCGAAGAGCGCGTTCATGGACCCGGCGGGGATCGATATTGCCCGCGTGCTTGCGCATAAAAAGAAGAACGGGTCCTGCGGCGACCAGAACCTCACGGCAGAGGACATTATCAAGAAGGCCGATTACGATGCCCTCATTGAAGTGACCCCGACCAATGCCCTCTCCGGTGAACCTGCCATCGGGTATATGAAAGCTGCCCTGAACCGGAAAAAGCATGTGGTCACGTCCAACAAGGGCCCGATCGCCCTTGCCCAGAAGGAACTCCGGGCCATGGCCCGGAAAAAAGGCGTTGCGCTTCGGTACGAGGCGACCGTTGCCGGAGCCATCCCCGTGATGCACACGCTCGAACACGGCCTTGCCGGCAACGAGATCCTTGCCCTGTACGGGGTGCTGAACGGTACCTGCAACTATATTCTCACCCGCATGGCGGCCGAAGGGCTGACGTACGAGCAGGCGCTGCTGGAAGCCCGGGAGATGGGATACGCGGAGGCCGACCCCACCTACGATGTCCAGGGAATCGATGCCGCAATCAAGCTGGTCATCCTCGCCAACACGATCTGGGACAATGGCGTGAAACTGGGCGATGTGGACCGGACGGGTATCGACCTTTTGACCCCCGACGCCCTGCGGCTTGCCGATGAAGAGGGCTGTACGATCCGGCTGATCGCGGAGGCGAATCCCAAAAAGCACCTGCTCCGGGTCTCGCCGCGGATCCTTGACAAGAACCACCCGCTCGTCTTTGAAGGGACCCTCAATGCCCTGACGCTCGAAACGGACATGGCAAAGGAGATCACCCTGATCGGCAGGGGAGCGGGGTCGATCGAGACCGCAAGCGCCATCATCGGCGACCTGCTCTATATCCGCGACCGCTATGTCGAGCGTGCTTGAACACCGGCGCCGCTACCTGCGCATGATGCGCCAGTTCACGCTTGACCGGGGCTTCTTTACCGTCACGCAGATCCAGAAATCTGCCGGTATCCCCCGGAGCACGGCACAGGACTGGGTCAACCGCCTGCTCCATGAGGGCTGTGTCATCCTGCGGGAAGAGAAACGCGGTCGGAACGCCGCCCGGTACGCAGCGATCAGTGCTATCCCCTCAAGCACCTGCCGGCGGATCTTCACGACCGTTGACCGCGACCGCGTTGCGATTTACCACGACTGCATGAGCGGGGCCTGTGCAGCGTTCTGCGGCCACCATCACCGGCTGGCGGGAGGGGTTCTGTCCAACGTAGAGCGGGACGGCACGCTGCTCCGCGAGGCTGCGGTGCTCGGGTCGCAGGAGATCTCGGTCGGCCTGGCCCCCCGGTCAGCGGTCGGCGTCTGTGGCGTGGAACAGGACGGCGATATGATCGTCCAGCATATCCGCTGCATCGGCGGCCCCGCCTATTCCCTCTCGGATATGATGGCGCGGGCCGAGGGAGTGGTGCGGGTCGAGTCCCGGCACGAAGGGCATATTGTCGAGGGGAAAGTCCGGACCCGGGCGCTTTCGCAGGTGACCATCGGTGTCGATGACACGGACTCGAAGGATGGCGGGGCAACCTTTGCCCTTGCGCTCGCCCTCCTCAACCATCTCGGCCGCCTGGACGGGATCCTCCCGATCAGCCACCATGTCGTGATGCTGAACCCGTCGGTCTTCGCAAAGACGGCGGGGAATTCGGCAAGTTTCATCGAGATTGCCGTCCGGCCGGAGTCGCTTGCCGGTCTTACGGAAAAGGTCACCCGTTTCGTTGCCGATGAATCGCTCTCCCACGAGTGGGGAATCGCCATCCGCACGGGCCTTGACCTGCCCGAAGGCCTGCGGGAGTACGGGCAGATGGCCCGGTCCCGGATCATCTCCCGCCCGCTTGCAGAAGCCACGGCAGAACGGTTCGGGATCCCGCTTGCCGGTGGCAACGGGGTCATCGGGGCCCTTGCCGCCGTCTGCCTTACCGGCCTGCCGTACGGGGTGCTGCTGGACCCGGAGCGGGAGATCGTTATGCGAGAATCTTAATTGCCGGTCCCGATTATTTCCTGCACCCGGTGCACAAATCTCCGGATGCAGCCCCTATGGTTTTTGTCGCCAGTCCGCTCTGCGTTCTCTCCCTCTCGCTACCAGACAGGGAGGGCGATTCCCGGATCTGCCGGGTCTTTTGGGCACGGGAATAATCGCTCATGGATCCGTAGTATACTGTTAGGTCTCCTGTACATTTAAAAGTTTTAAAAATCTAAATATATCTATCATGGGAACGATCACGATCTGCATCGACGATGCAACGGAACAGCGGTTTCGTGAGGTTGCGAAGAATATTCTTGG
>JAKLGN010000118.1 GCA_022710665.1 Methanoregula sp.
TTGCATTCGGCGGGATCCTTGCCGGTATCGCCCTGCAATGGGCGGGGATCGATGCGGACACCGGGAGCATGGGGTGCATCGCCGCATCGTTCCTCCTCGGGTATTTCGCATTCACACGGCCGAGGAAGGACATCGTTGCGATCTGCACGCCAATCTATGCCATCGTCCTCTTCGTCATCCCGGGGGATATCCCCCGCAACCTGCTGCTCCAGGTGCTGTTTGCCGCAAGCATCGTGATCCTGCTCGTCCGGTTGAACAGGCGGTTCGGTTCCCTTGCCGATACAACGAGGGGAGGCCCTATGGAAAAATTCCTGCGCGAGTATATCGAACGGTTCCGGCCGGATGTACCGGCCATTCCGGAGAGAGACGCCCACCGGATCGCTTCGGCGTTCCTTGCCTTCAAGTTCGGGCTCTATGCAAAAGCTGCCGAAGAGTGCCGGGAAGCGATCCCGACAGTTCCGGAGGGGAAGAGCGCTGCTGCAGTGAGAAAAGCCCTGCAGGTCGTACTCGTCAATGCCGAGGACCTGGAGAATTCTCAGGTGACCGCGGACAGCTCGGTCGCGTTCAATTCGGAAGAGAAGGCGTATTGTGCCATCGTGATTCCGGACGAGAAGAACGAAGACCCCGCCTCGCTGACGCTGGACAACGCGCTCATCATGATCTATGTCACTGCCTCGATCCGGTCCCCGGACGATGCGGAAGCTCTCGAAGAGCACCGCAGTTACATCATCCGGATCCTGACCTCCTATAAAATGGCGCTTGGGATTGCGTGACAATCCCGGCATCCGGATTTCCAGGCCGCAGGGGGACACGCTTTTATCCAAAAATTGTTTTTTTGGGACACCCAGATATCAAGCCGGAACAGTGGGGCCGTGATGTGTTTTTTGCCCTTTCCATTCCGAAAAAATTGCGCCGTTAAAAAAAATCAGCCGTGAAAAGTTCCGGCAGTTTTTTTTCAGAACCGGAAATTCCCTCCAGATTCGGAAGCCAGGTTTTCCGAAAATGGGGCCAGGTTTCTGCATATTTGAGGGTTTTGTCGACTGATGGAAAGACCAGGTATAGCCAAGTTTGGACAGCATTTCACCCGGTACCCGGAGTAATGGCCGAAAGGAGTCCGACCGCCAGCCGGATGCCTGTTTTGGCCATTTCGGGATCTTTGACGGGATGGGGGAAGCGGAGCCTATTACGGGCTCCGATTCCCCATTTTTCCGGTTCCGAGGGCCAAGTTTTACTAAAATAGAGCCAGGTTTTTAGGGATTTTTGGAATTTCATCGACGGGACAGCGGGACCGTGTATAGCCAAGTATGGAGGGTGCGAAGGGAGACTGAAGGTGTGTGGATGCGGGAAGGGAAAAACACGCACTTCAGGACCTGACTTCTTGGGAGACCTTGTGCGAGGGGAAAATCCGGGGGCGTTACGGGCTCCGTTTCCCCCTAAAAGGACACGGACCGTCACGGTTTCATCGAAGATTTCAGTCTTGTCGAGTATCGCGCTTTCAGCATTAAACTTACTAAAAACCAGCTCAATTATTTTCCGATCTTCCCGATACGTTCCCATATCGGAGACCGGGTTTCCTGCGGGCATAAAAAAAATACGATTAAGCACAGGTGCGCACCAGGAAAATCAGGAATATTTTCTCCAGCAGGCAGTTCGCAAAAAGAGGAACGAAAAACCATGTGATATTCAAGATTACCGTCACCCCGCAAATCCCCTCAGCTTCTCCAGCATCTGCCGCTCCTGCTCCGCCTTCTTCTGCTTCGTCTTCTCGATGAAGTCAAGGATTTCCGGGAACGACTTGACCAGTTCGTAGACCTTGATCGGCCGGCCCTGCCCCTTGACCATGCTCTCCCGGTTCCGGATCCAGCCCAGCTTTGTCATGTCCCCGACTGCAATCGAGACTTCCGGCTGCCGGAGGTCGGTGCCCCGCTCGATAGCCCGCGAGGTTGCTGCCGGGTTGCCGGAAAGAAAGACCAGCGTTTTCGCGACATACCGTTTCAGGCCGATCGCGATCAGGAGGTTCGCGCACTCTTCCTCTTTCTCCGTAAAATACACAATGTTTTCCGTTCTCATGGCGTGTCCCGCATCAGTCTTACGGCACCTCAGTACCCTCATTCAGCAGGTCTGGTCCCCGTGGCGGTACGGAATGCCGGGCATGTATTTTAATATTAACATATTGTTATATAAGATTTACTTCTGTTCAAGTACCTGTTCCAGAGCCGCTCCAAGGGTTGTGCTGCCCCGGCAGGGTCTTGCCCGGGATTTTTCTGCCGGTTGGGATTCCCATCCTGGTTATCGGATCGGTTTTTTCCCATGACGGCCTGAAAGCACCGGGAGAAATTTCAGTAACTATATGAGCCGGGTTTCATAACGTGTGTTCATGGAGCTCCCGTCACTCCAGACATGGATCGTCTTTTATCTCATCTCGTTCGTCCTGCTCCTTTGGGCGGCATTCCTCTCGGCGCAGGGTTCCACGCTCTGGGTGACGTTCTTCCTTGTAATCGTCGTGACGGGGATCAACTTCTGGGTGGTCTACGGCGTTGTGCAACGGCAGGCTGCAAAGAAAGAACTCCAGAAATCCCTGACCCAGGGGCTCCAGCGGGACTGAACGGTCCCACCAGAACAACCGGGGTTTCGACGCGTTCCGGCATACCAGCAAAAAAAAATTCCGCGGAGTCATCCCCGCGTCCTTCATGCTAAAGTCTGCAGACAGTTGCGGGCGGGGGAGAAGGTACCGGTCTTTCATCTACAGGGGGATTGCCGCGAACGAGCCCTGGCATTTCCGGATTACAGAAACCGCCATCAGGATCCAGGTCCTGACGCGGGAGAAACGGGCGGTCCTTACGATCATGCCGGCATGTTGCCAGATTCTGAAGGACCGACCTTTTTTTTACCCCTCCACCTCACTCATGCAGATTCCCGGAGCCACGCTTTCCTAGATCGAGATAAGGATGGGAAGTCCTCCCCAGTACTTTACGATGACAAGAGCGATGAAAAGGATGAAAAAGCCAACAGCAATGAGGGCAAAGATATCATGGTCTTCCTCATCACGGTACATTATATCCACTCCGCCATTCCTCGTCGTGCCATCCGGACATCTCCTTAATTCATAGATTGTGGGAAGGTATCAAGGAGATTGTTGAAGATGACAACCGGGGAGTCCAGCTGCCCGCGGAGGATTTCTCCGAATTTTCTGATGCCGGGTCTGGTAGGGGAAGCCAGGTTCAATCGGAGAAGTGGCTGGTTACCGGAAAAATTCAGGATGGATTGGAGAATGCATGGGGACCCGGTCACACATACCATGCAGCAGCAGGATCGGCATCATTGATGATGGCCATTCACCCAGGTCAGTCCCGCTTCCTTCCCGTACCGGATCGCCCGGTTATAGTCCTCCTGCTGCAGCGGGCGCCAGAGAGCCCGGAACCGAAGGTCTTTCCGGGCGAGTTCCGCCGCGTGCCACAGGGGACGGTACTGGGCCATGATGTTCACGTAAGCATCCCTTGAGATCTCTTCGGCAATGAACTTCAGGACGTCACGGGTCCCGGCTAGATCCCCCGGGAGCACGAGGTGCCGGATGATCATCCCGCTGACGGCAATTCCCTTTTGGACGGCGAGGTCGCCGACCTGCCGGTGCATCTCTTTGAGCGCCGCCTTCATGACGTCAACATAGTCCGGTGCATGGGAGAGGAGCGATGCGATCGCAGGATCGCCGTATTTCGCGTCCGGCATGTAGATGTCAACAACTCCGTCGAGGAGCCGGAGGGTCTCGACGGAATCATACCCCCCGCTGTTGTACACGAGCGGGACCGTGAGTCCTTTGCCTGCAGCGATATCGAGGGCTGCAAGGATCTGGGGTACGACGTGGGATGGGGTCACGAGGTTGATGTTGTGGCAGCCCTGCCGTTCCAGCATCAGCATCTTTGCGGCAAGCGCCGAAGCATCGGACTCCTGCCCGTCACCGCACTGGCTGATCGCAAAGTTCTGGCAGAACGCACTATAACCATGTTGTGAATTGTTTTATACTCGGAACGCTAATACTACTGTATGGCTGGAATCGTGGAACGCCCGTTCATCAAGTACTCAGATGAGTACAATAAGAACGTGCTGAAAAAAGCGCAGGATGAAGCCGGGATGACC
>JAKLGN010000119.1 GCA_022710665.1 Methanoregula sp.
CGTTTCCGGATATATCCGGTAAGAGCGTCCGTCAGTTCAAATTCACCCCGTGAAGACGGTCTGACCGCGTCAACTTGGGGAAAAATCCCCTCGTCAAACAGGTAGATTCCGGCATTGATCAGGGTACTTTTCGGGTCCTTTGATTTCTCTTCAAGGGAAATTACCGCTCCGTTCTCGACAACGACAACTCCGTAGTCCTGCGGGTGATCCGTGGTAAAAACCCCTATGCATGGGGCGCTCATGCTGCACATGGCCCGGATATCTTCCGTTTTTACGATCATGTCGCCGTTCATCAGGATGAAAGGGCCTGAAACGCTGTCTCTCACTGTTTTCAGGGCATCGGCGGTGCCGCTCTGGTGGCGCTGCGGGGCGTAGGCGATGCTGATACCAAATGAGGACCCGTCCCCAAAATGCCGACGTATTTCCCGTTCACCGTACCCGACCACGAAGGTAAACCGGTCGATACCTGCATTGCGTGCCGCGAGCACGAGGTGTTCCATCATCGGGTGATTCGCAAGGGGGAGCATCACCTTGGGACGCTTTGCGGTAAGAGGGCGCATCCTTTTTCCCTCTCCCGCCGCAAGAACGACACATTCCATAGCTAGTGATCCGTGTGCAAGCCTTAAGCAGTTTTTGTCATGGATAAGAGCGAACGCCCGCGTTCAAACATTCTCTCCGCCGCATCCTTGGTCCTGCCTTCTGCTGTGATCCGAATCTTGGGTTCCGTTCCGCTGGCGCGGATGAGACACCACCCGTCCTCTTCTTCGATACGGATGCCATTCGTCGGGTTGGACGCACCGAGCGCGATCATCGTATCCCTTGCAGTGCTGTTGGGAAACGATCCCCGCAGGATAGGATACCGTGGCATTGCATCGAGTTCATCTGCCACGTTCCACTCCGATGCGATCTCGCAGAATAGTGCTGCAGCGAACGGGCCGTCCGGGCAGAGGGAGATCTCCGGGAAGATCCATGCACCCGAGGGTTCTCCTCCGAAGTCCCCCCATGAAAGCAGTTCTTCAGAGACGAACGCGTCTCCGACGGGGGTCCTGTGCACATCGGCAATTTCCTCGATTAACATCGAGGCGTCGGTCGTCGTGACCACCCTCTTTGCCCCCTGGTATTTTGCAAAGAGCATCAGGAGATGGTCGCCGCTGATATACCTCCCCTTTACATCGAATGCCATCATCCGGTCTGCATCACCGTCATGAACGACCGCGCAGGCTGCCCTGGTTTTGCGCACCACCTCTCCTAGGTACGGAAGGTTTGATTCGAGGGGCTCCGAAGGGCGGGAAAAATGGCCGGAAGGATTGCAGTTGATAAGGGTCATCCGAGCCCCGGCATCGCGGAGGAGGGTGGGTGTTACCATGGATCCCGCGCCATTGCCACAGTCAGCGACAACAGGAAGATTCTCGTCAATCGAGATCCTTGATAGGATGGCATCCGAATGCGGGGTAATCGCATCAGTGATTCCAACGGTTCCCTGATCATCCCAGCCAGCCCAGCAGGGTGAAGGAATCCGGTCTTCCATCTCATCCTGTTGTTGACGGGTAAACGATGATCCGTCCGGGTTGAAGAGCTTGATCCCATTATATTCTTCCGGATTATGGGATGCAGTAATCATGCACCCTGCAGAATGGTACCTGGCAGAAAACGCGACCGTGGGTGTCGGTACGATCCCCGCATGGAGAGCGGTCCCTCCCGATCCTGTGATTCCCGCAAGAATTGCATGAGAGATCACCGGGCTCGTTGTGCGTGTATCCATTCCGAGAATAATTTCATGGGAGCGCGAGGCGAGAGCAGAACCAAGGGAGAGTCCGATTGAGACCAGATCATACCCGAACTTCCGGCGGACTCCTGACGACCCGAAGAGCATGGATCAATATCAACATCTCTTCAAATAGGTGTATCGGCTAAAAGCTCATCTATGTCCCGTACGGGCAGAACCGTTCGAGACAGTTCAGATCCGCCACACCCGATAAGGAAGGCCCGATGCAGAGGATCTCCCGGTCACTCCCAGGAGCAGCAAAAATTTCATCTGTTCCATCCTGCAGAAGACCTTCGTTGTTGACGATCAGGATGCCGGCGGAGGCGGGATCATCGGTAACCTGGGTGCCCAGTTCACGGCGAAGGATCGGGCAATCTCCAACGAGAAATACCTGTCTTCCGCCGATGTGTTCCTTCAGCCTGAGCAGGCAGGGGGGATGTGCCGAAGGCGGGCATGCCCGGACCTTGCGTGAGATACACAGAAATGCTGCAATAACATTGATGACGGTGCAGGCTGCGCTCTTCGCCGTCTTATTCGAAAGGGATGCCCCGAACAGGAAAGAGATCTTCGTTGTTGCCTCAACAGGGTCTGTCGTCACAAACTCCCCTGATCTTCCCCCATACAAGGCTTCAATACAGACCCCGTGTTCATACTGGCAGGTTACCTCATCAGGGTTGCGACGGAGCGTCACCGCCCCGTCTTCACACCCGGTACCCTCGATTGTCTTTTCCAGTTGGGCTACGGCATCCTCAATTATTCCCATAATACTGATCCCCCTCCTTCGATGAGCACGACCCTGGCCGGAGCGCCATCGACACCGCTGAGACGCAGCGGGAGCGCTGCCATGAAATACTCCCCTTCCTGGACAGAGGAGAGGTCGAGCAGTTCGATGATGAAACAGCCGGAAGCCAGCAAATCACGATGCACCGAGCCATCGCACTGAAATGCTTCTATGGACGGAGAGTCGATACCAACACAGATCACGCCCTGCATCGCGAGGATTTTTGCCGCATCCGGTAAGAGATGGGGATAGTCCGGATCGAATGTTGTACAACCCGAAAAAGCAGTTTTCAACAGCAGCCGTGGCATCCCGCCGATCTTCTTATCAAGGTGAGATGCGGAGATAAAACTTTTTGCGTCACGGACATCAAGGACACGGCATGTCCCGATCAGGGCAGAGAGCGGGATCTCGTCAACGGTTTTCCCCGTTTTCAGGTAATGGACTGGTGCATCGACATGCGTCCCGGCATGGCTGCTCATGCGGAGATCGCTAATCAGGTAGAGACCCCTCTCCTCCTGCCGGAATGACGGGGCATTGTCCCCCGGATATACGAGATCCTGATAAAACAGGGGTCGTGTGACATCATGGATCTTCATGCACTGCTTCCTTCCCAGCCATGTTTGCCGATGAGCGGAACGAACCGAACCCCGCCATGATAGGACCTTGTAAAGGTCTTCCCGGCTCTCACAATCTTCGTGAGTTCCTGGATCTCCCGTCCGCCGACCGGTGCAACCAGACGGCCGCCATCTTTCAGCTGATCGAGGAGAGGTTGCGGGATCTCGGGTGTTGCAGCAGTAATAATGATTGCATCGAAGGGGGCTTTCTGCGGGTAACCAAGGGTTCCATCCCCTTCGATAATCTCGACGTTTTTGATGGCAAGACCCGAGAGGTTTTTCTTCGCAAGTGCGGCAACGGAACTGACCCTTTCGATGGTAACGATATGCTGCGCGATCCGGGCAAGAACAGCAGCCTGGTATCCCGATCCCGCGCCTATCTCGAGGACAGTATCTGCAGGGGACAGTTCAAGGAGTTCAGTCATCAGGGCAACGATAAAGGGCTGGGAGATCGTCTGGCCGCTCCCGATAGGAAGCGGGCTGTCTTCATAGGCAGCCCTGTCGTAGGGGGGCGGGATAAAAAAGTGCCGGGGCACGACCTGCATGGCTGCAAGGACGCGGGGATCGCGGATTCCCCGGGCTTTGATCTGGAGTTCCACCATCCTCCTGCGCTCGTCCTCCCTGTCTTTCGTTGTCATACCTTCCTTTTGCTTCAGAATCCGGATTTTTCTGCGACATCGATGGACGCGTCGATCTGTTTCTGGAGCGCCTCGGGAAGTCCCGAGATCTTCACATCAAGGAATCCCCGGATAATTGTTGCAGTTGCCTCATCCTCATCAAGCCCACGTGACATCAGGTACTC